>JBDUDM010000009.1:0-35525 GCA_040002925.1 Spartobacteria bacterium
GCTGAATTGGCTGATACATATTTAGACTTTGGCCTTTCCGCCGTTGGTTAACTCCTTGGTGACCGCGAGGTCTGAATACTCAAGGGAGATTCTGAACCTCCTATGCCGAATTTCAGAGCTATTTAATGGAGTGTACTCTCCCCACATCCCACTTTGTCAATATCGATCTGACGTTGCTCCGCCGCGGCCCATCCGCTTCATCAGTTTCGGCGTACCCTCTAGGTCCGACCTAACGAGTCATCAACCCAGTGCAGTTCTTCTAAAAAGTTAGAGTTGAGCCGGAAAAATAATTGCTTCCGATTTAAGGCAATCCGGTGCCGGATTTGGACTTCGCCAGCGAGATGTCCGCGCTATTGATCGCACCGTCGGCATTAATGTCGGCGCGAAAATTTCCGCCTCCCACCAAAGTGCCCGACTG
Organism: Spartobacteria bacterium; assembly: GCA_040002925.1. Classification (GTDB taxonomy): domain Bacteria; phylum Verrucomicrobiota; class Verrucomicrobiia; order Chthoniobacterales; family UBA10450; genus JAJPGZ01. The sequence continues at coordinate 419 of JBDUDM010000009.1, forward strand.
CGATTTCGTTGCGCTGATGTCTGCGGAATTGACGGCGTTGTCGGCAGTGACATCAGCAAACAGGATCGACATGGAAACCGGGACATTGTCGATGTTCATGCCATCGTTCACGCCGGTAAGGTTCACGGTCAAGGTTTGGGCGTTACTCACATTGATGAGATGAACGCTAACATTATTACCGTTAACGGTGGCCGGGCCTGAGATATTCGCGGTTCTTCCATTTCCTGGCGTGACGGTGGCTCCGCTTACCGTGACGGATTTTTCGAACGTGATTACGATGTCATAATTGCCGGTGCGCGACTCGATCCCGGGACTTGCGCTCAACGGAAGATCGACATCAAAGGTGCCGGCTGTGCCTTGCGTTTTCCGGGAGACGGCGCGGAGCGGGGGCACGGAGGTAAACGTCATTTGCTCCAGGTGAATTGGAATCGCGTTCCACGCCGTCGAACAACCACTGTTTGCGTATCGATAATCGAACGCCTTCGCGCCGGACGGCTCCAATCCGACGAGCTCGGCATATTGACTCGAACCGAGATTTACGATGTCGGAATAGTCGATCAAATAATTGAGGCGATTGTCTTCATACACGCTTGAGCAGATCTTGCTGAAGAGACTTTGCCCGTAGGGATAATTCCAAATTTCGGTGGCAGTCATCGTTGACAGGTTGATCTGGTACTTGCGCGGCGCGCTGTAGGAGCGGCTCAAGCCTGGCGGAGTGTGGTGTAAACTTTGGAAGCCGTCGTCGAACAGAAGCAAGTTGTCGTCTTTCGTAATCGAAACAGCGTGCTGTCCGATTGGGGGCAGCGTATTTGGTCCGAGGGCGAGGGCATATCTTCGCAGCGAACTGAATTGATACCACTGCTTCATCGGGTCGCCCAGGATCCACTTGATTGCACCGCTTTTATAATCAAGAGCGATGACGAAATCCTCCCGACTGGAAATAATCAGCGAATCATCCGACGCACGATATGTCGCGGCGTTATTGTGAAACCAATCGCTACCCGACTGAACGAACTGATTCGGATCGTCGCCGCCGGCGATCATCGCCGCGCTGATGATGTCGGCGAGGTTCCAGTTATGGAGAACGTTACCGAAAGCATCGACCTCCAGAACTACCGACTCGATCCATAGTGTCGTGTCTACCTCGATCAACATGCCCTGCTTGCCCGGGTCATAATTGTGATGGCCAGTCGAAGTAACACCGATGCTGCTGTAATCTTGGACGGGAGTAACGGTGCCATCGAAGTCGATCCGATTAATTCCGGTGGTTGCGCCCGAAACAATGTAAATGCTGTTCCCAAAAAACATCGAAGACGGTGTGCCGTAGCCGCTTGGTCCAACCCAGCGCACGAGGCCGTCTGTGTCCATAATGATCGGGGACTGCGAGCCACATATATTTTTGAGAAGCATGAAGTCGTAGCTCAAATTTCGACTGTTTGTTCGCGTTTGAATGACGACCGGCGTTTTGTAGATAGCACACGAGTCATTCCAGTCTGCGGTCGGAATCGTCAGAGTATTTTGTTGCGAGCTGCCGTCTGTGAAAATTGAGTTGAGAGTGACGGTGTCGGAGTAATTGGCATACAGGCCGAACACCGGCACGGTCATGAGCCCGGTCTGCAGGTCGAGGTAACCGCGGCTTTGCAAATAGCTGCTCGTGTAAGTCGCGGAGATCGGTCGCGTGACCGAACCGGGCTTCGGAGTAACTGTGAATTGGACCGTCTTGAGTGCGTTCGCGGGAGAAACCGTGGCGTGAATTTCAGCGATGAACGGCGTCACGCCCGGGTTTTGACTGTTGATCGTAACTGTACCGGATGCCGATTGCATCGGACCTAAACCGAGGAACCGGAAAAATGCATGAGCCGACAAAAATATCGCAACAGTTGCTAGTTTCATTCAATGAGCTTCCAATTACTAAATGCGGCGGGTGAATTTTCGACAATCGCGCATCGTAAGGGCAGCGCTGGCGGATGGCTAATTGTTTCGGCACGCTCGCTGCGGCAAATCGATCATGTTCGACAATTACGCGCGCGCGAGATTATCACAACTATGCGCGAGGAATGCTCGCTCTCGCCCTGGGCCTTGTCCCGTTACGCACATAAGGGTCGGATATAACCAAATTTTCTGTTCTTCGGGGCACCATAAGGGCACCTACACCTTTCAGAATTTTAAAAATGGGGGGTCTTTTCCTGGGAAAACAAGCGTCGGGCTGGCGGGATTCGAACCCACGACCTCTTGAACCCCATTCAAGCGTTCTACCAAGCTGAACTACAGCCCGATCGGATCAGCGCTCAAGATGTCCACGCTGTGAGAAAAGTGTCAATCAACTCCGGCAGATCGTCGCTGTAACCGCCTTCGAGAATCGCCGCCGTGGAGATGTCGATCTTGCGCAGCCATTCGCCGAACGTGGCGAAGTCTTCGTGTTCCAATGTCATTTGCACGAGCGGATCGCGCGCATATGCATCGAAACCCGCGGACACCAGCACAAGATCAGGTTTGAATGCGAGCAGCTTCGCGAGCGCGCGTTCGCAAAGATCGACATGTTCCTTTCGCGTTGCTTGCGGCGCGACCGGACAGTTGTCGATGTTCGCAAACGACTTCGCGCCGGTGCCGGGATACGCCGGAAATTGGTGGATCGAGGCGAAGGCGATGCGCTGATTATTCGCGACGATGTCTTCGGTGCCATTGCCATGATGCGCATCGAAATCCCAAATCGCCACGCGTTCTGCGCCATGCTGAAGCGCATCCAACGCCGCGACGGCGATGTTGCTGAAATAACAAAAGCCCATCGCGCGATCGCGCGTCGCATGATGTCCCGGCGGCCGCATCAAGCTGAACGAACGCTCTCCTCGCGTCGCCGCCCGCGCAGCTTCAATCGCCGCGCCGGCTGATTGGCGGGCGTAGATGTCGATCTTGCGATGCGCCGGCGTATCGACATCGAAATCTCCCGGCGGGTTCGCGACGTGAGCGAGATGCGCGGGCGAATGCGCGCGGAGCAATTCTTCATCGGTGGCCGCATTCGGCGTGCGCCATTCCCAATCACGATGTCGATCTTGCAACAGCGGCACGGTGCGCGCGATTCGCGCCGGTCGCTCCGGATGACCGGACGCGGAATATTCAACGCATTTAGGATCGAAAAAAATAGTCACGACGTTAGAGCGCAAAATGACCGGTATTTACGCTATTGTGCGTGAGACTGGTGTCAGGCGATTCTTTTGATGTAAAGAAGAGCAATGCTCAACGGTCAGAAAATCGTGGTGGTGATGCCGGCGTATAATGCGGCGCGCACGTTACGCCGCACTTACGATGAAGTGATGGAGCAGGGGATTGTCGATCTTGTCATTGTCGTGGACGACGCCAGCCATGATGAAACGGTGGAAATCGCCCGCACATTTGAGCGCGTGCAGGTGGAGGTGCATCCGCAAAATCGCGGTTACGGCGGGAACCAGAAGACTTGTTACCGTCTCGCGCTCGCGGCTGAAGCGGACATCATCATCATGATTCATCCGGATTATCAGTACACGCCGCAGTTGATTCCGGCGATGGCGTCGCTGGTCGCGAGCGGGCTTTATCCGTGCGTATTGGCTTCGCGGATTTTAGGAGGGGGGGCGTTAAGCGGGGGCATGCCGCTGTGGAAGTATGTGGCGAACCGCGCGCTAACGTCGGTCGAGAATCTTTTACTCGGCGCGAAGCTTTCGGAATATCACACCGGTTATCGCGCTTTCGCGCGCCCTGTCCTGGAGCGGCTTCCGCTCGCGACGAATTCCGACGATTTCGTTTTCGATAATCAAGTGATCGCGCAAATACATTGGCTCGGATACGCGATTGGCGAAGTGACGTGCCCGGCCAAATACATGCCGGAAGCTTCGTCGATTAATTTTCGCCGCAGCGTGCGTTACGGATTTGGATGTCTCGCCACTGCGCTGCGTTTCCGATTGGCACGACTCGGCTGGATGCGGCCGTTAGTCTAACGATGATGGGTATCGTTGCCGGTCGCGCCCCTGATGCGCGGATGAAGTTTGCTCCGGTGTTCGTCTGCATCGCGCTGGCTGCGCTGGTCTGGTCCGTGTTCGGCCAGACCAGGCACTACGGGTTCATTAACTACGACGACGGCATTTACGTTTACGAAAATCCGATCGTGACCAGCGGATTGACGCCCACCGGCGTTCATTGGGCGTTCACGCATCCGCACGCAGGCAACTGGCATCCCGTGACGACGCTGTCGCACATGCTCGACTGCCAGCTCTTCGGATTGAACGCGGGCGCGCACCATTGCGTTAACGTTCTGCTGCAAATACTCAGCGCGCTGTTGCTCTTCGTCGTGCTGCGAAACATGACGTCGGCGATGTGGCCGAGTGCGTTCGTAGCGGCCATTTTCGCGATCCATCCGTTGCGGGTGGAATCCGTCGCGTGGATCGCTGAACGCAAAGACTTGCTCAGTGGCATCTTCTTTTTTTGCACGCTTGGCGCCTACCATCGTTACGTTAAACGACCCTCGCTCGCGCGATATGTGGCGATGTCGATCTTGTTCGCCGTCGGGTTAATGTCCAAATCAATGCTGGTGACGACGCCGTTAGTCTTTCTCCTGCTGGATTATTGGCCGCTCGAACGGATGAACGATCTCCGCGCATTTCGGAGGCGCATGGTGGAAAAAATCCCGCTGCTTTTTCTTTCCCTCGCGGCCGGTGTAGCCACCATCGTCGCGCAACGCGATTCGATTACAACGCGCGACCAGCTGCCATTAATCGAACGAGTTGGTAACGCATTCGTCAGCGCTGCTCTCTATATCTGGGAAATGTTTTGGCCGACGAAGCTCGCCGTCTTTTATCCTTATCCGCAGACGGGAATAAATTGGTTGGCGGTCGTGTTGTGCGGAGCGGTCATTCTTACGGTCACGGTGTTCGCCATCAGGGTTCGAAAAACGCGCCCGTACTTCGTTACGGGATGGTTTTGGTATCTTGTGATGCTCCTGCCGGTCGTCGGCTTGGTGCAGGTCGGTTTGCAGGCGCACGCGGATCGTTACACTTATTTGCCTCAGATAGGATTGTCCGTGGCTCTGACGTGGTTAGTTGTCGATCTTGTCCGCACTTTTCACATTCCGACGTTTATCCCTGCGATGGTGGCGGGACTTCTTCTCTTCTCGTTAGGCCTGCGCGCCGCCCAGCAAACATCTTTTTGGCGCGATAGCGAAACCCTCTGGCGGCACACGCTAAAAGTCACGAGCGCCAACGACGTGGCCCACGCAAATCTGGCCGATCTTTATTTGCGACAGGGGCGCGCCAAAGAGGCCATCGCTTCGGCGGAAAAATCGCTCACCATTCGCCCGGGCAATGCCGACGCCGAGAACAATCTTGGTCTGGCACTTCGCCAGACGGGTGACGTTGGCAGTGCGGTCCTGCATTGGGAAAAAGCGCTAGCGGCAAATCCGCATCAGTTTAACTCCGAGTTTCATCTCGCCTGGGTGCGGGCGACCAGTCCCGCCGCGCTGATGCGCAACGGAAGTCGGGCGGTGGAAATGATGGAGGACGTGGTGGCACGAACCGGCGTCCGGAGTGTTATGATTTTGCGAACACTGGCCGCGAGCTACGCCGAGGCGGGCCGATTCTCGGATGCAATCGCGACCGCGCAAGAAGCGTTGCAATTGGCCTCGCGACAAAGCGACACCGGCATGGCCGAAGATCTTCGTTTAAACATTTCGGATTTCGAAGCAAACCTTCCTTTGCGCGACCCGAGTCTGAGTCATGACCCCACATCGCCCTAACAATCGCTCCTGGCGTATCGCCTGGTGGATTCTCTTCGGTGTCATCTTCGTTGTCATCCTGGCGATTCGCATTCGATTGCTCGGACTTCCGCTGGAGCGCGATGAAGGTGAGTACGCTTACGCGGGGCAATTGCTGCTCGACGGAGTGCCGCCTTACCGGCTCGCTTACAACATGAAATTTCCCGGAACCTATGTCGCTTACGCTCTGTGCATGTCGATCTTCGGCCAAAGCGCCATCGGCGTACACCTCGGTTTGCTGATCGTCAATGCCGCGACTATCGCGTTAATGTTTTTCCTAGGGCGACGATTGCTCGACGAAATTGCCGGTATTGCCGGCGCCGCCAGCTACGCCATTCTTTCACTCGGACCGACCGTGCTTGGTTTCGCCGGACACGCGACGCATTTCGTGGTGCTGCCGGCGCTCGGCGGCGCAATCCTTTTGCTCGGAGCGTTGGATCGACAATCGATTGCGCGGTTTTTCTGGAGTGGACTGTTCTTTGGTCTGGCCGTCATCATGAAACAACCGGGCGCGGCATTCGTGATGTTCGGGCTTTCCTACATCGTATTTGTCCAATGGAAGAGACCAGTCGAGCCACGCCGGCTCCTCCTGCAGGTCGCCGTTTTTCTCGGCGGCGTGATTGTTCCGACTGCGGTAACCGGCTTGTGGCTGTGGCGGTCCGGGGTCTTCGATAAGTTTTGGTTCTGGTGCGTCGAATATGCGAGAGAATACGGCAGTCGTGTTTCGATTTCGTTAGGCTGGGAGGTTCTCGCGAACGCCATTCCTCGAGTGGTGGGCGCAACGTGGGCGCTGTGGGGCCTGGCCTTCGTCGGTATCATCAGCAGCGCTTTTGTTTTCAAGAGTGCGGCGACGAAATTCTTCGTGTTCGGATGGCTGGTGTGTTCGGCGCTCGGCGTTAGCGCCGGCTTCTACTTTCGGCCGCACTACTTCATTTTGCTTTTGCCGGCTTTGTCTTTGTTCGTCGGAACGATCGCTTCTTCCCTGTTCCAGGCGACTCAAAGCAAACAGACGTGGCTAAAGTTCGGGTTCTTTGGCTTATTCGCAGGCGCTCTAACCTTGCCCCTTTTCGCGGAGCGAGATTTCTTCTTCCAGGCTCCGCTCGACATCGCGTCGCGCCTCGTTAATGGAACTAATCCGTTTCCAGAATGCGTCCGCATCGCGCAATTTCTCCGCGAACGCACGAGCGCGAGCGATACCATCGCTGTCCTCGGCTCCGAGCCGCAAATTTACTTTTATGCTCATCGCCGCGCAGCGTCGGGATACATTTACGCGTACCCATTAATGGAACCGCATCGGTTCGCGAGACAGATGCAGGAAGAAATGGTGCGCGAGATCGAAACGGCTCACCCTAAATTCGTCGTGTTCGTTCAGGTCGATACATCCTGGCTTGTCCAACCAGATTCCCATCAGATGGTCTTTGAATGGTTCACCGAATACTCTGCGCGGGAACTCAAACCCGCCGGTCTGGTTAATATCGTCTCCGGCCGGCACACCGATTATTATCTTCCTTACGCATCCGAAATGGTGACGCCATCGCCGTACCGCATCACCATCTACGAGCGCAAGTCGTGAACCATGAGTCGCGCGCCACGCCACCAACATGCGAGCGGTCGCAAATTGACTGCCGATGCGTCGCGGAAATCGGTTGTCGTTATTTGCATCGCGCTAGCTGTGATCGCGGGTGCCGTTTACGGCCGCACTCTGACCTATGGCTTCGTTAATTACGACGACGACACCTACGTCTACGAAAACGCGGAGGCGCTCAGAGGATTGAGCCTTGGCGGAATCGCCCGCGCATTTGTCCGGCTCGATTCCTCCAATTGGCATCCGATGACAACGATTTCTCACATGCTGGATTGCCAGCTCTTTGGATTATGGGCGGGCGGACATCACTTCACAAACGTAGTCCTGCACGCGATGGCGGCGGTTCTTTTGTTCCTGGTGCTAAAGCAAATTACGGGAGCGTTGTGGAGGAGCGCATTGGTCGCCGCCATTTTCGCCATCCATCCACTGCGGGTTGAATCCGTCGCGTGGATCGCCGAGCGCAAGGACGTGCTTATGGGCGTGTTCTTCATGTTAACTGTGGCCGCATACGCGCGCTACGCGCGTGCCCCGTCGCCGGCCCGTTACATCATCATGTCGATCTTGTTCGCATGCGGCCTCATGTCCAAACCGATGTTCGTTACGATCCCAGTCATTCTTTTGTTGCTGGATTACTGGCCGCTCGATCGCCTGCAGGATCGTCGTGCGTTGCCGCGATTGATTCTCGAAAAACTTCCGTTGCTGGCGATGTCTGTCGGATCCAGCCTCGTGACTTTTCTTGCGCAAAAAGGAACGCTGCAGTCCGTTAACGAGCTTCCGACCAGTTGGCGAATTGGAAATGCCGCCGTTTCGTTCGTCGCTTACATATGGCAGAGCGTCTGGCCAGTAGACCTGGCCGTGCTTTATCCGCATCCGGAAAATTCCCTCACCGCGTTGCAGGTTGGAGGCGCCTTAGCGTTCCTGTTCGCGGCGACGATCGCGGCTCTCGTTTGGCGTAAACGATATCCGTACATTTTTGTCGGATGGATTTGGTACGTGATCATGCTCATTCCGGTCATCGGCCTCATTCAGGTGGGCGTGCAAGCGCGAGCCGATCGCTACATCTATTTGCCTCAAATTGGCCTCGCTCTCATCGCCACCTGGGGCGCTTGCGACATCGTTAGGCGAATGCGCTACCGGCGTCCGATACTTGTTACGGCCTCCATCCTATCGGTCACGCTGATGGCGTGGCGCGCTCGAGCGCAGACCGCCTACTGGCGGGACAGCGAGACTCTCTGGCGTCACACCATCGCTGTTACCTCCGACAATGACACCGCGCAGAACAATCTCGGCAGCGATCTTTTCAAGCGCGGCCAAATCGCAGAGGCGATGACCCTTTTCGAAAGCGCGGTGAAATTGCGGCCATCCGATCCGTTACTGCTGGATAATGTCGCAAAAGGGTTTGCCGAAACCGGACACTTGGACGAAGCGCTCGCGCAGTACGAGCACATTGTGCAGCTGCATCCGAACATTCCCGAAGTGCGTTGCGGTTATGGGAAAGTGCTTTTGCGCAAAGGCCGGGCCGACGAAGCAATCATCCAGGAGGAGCAAGCGATTCGATTACGGCCACAGTTGCCCGATGCTCACTGTGAGCTCGGCAACGCATTCATTGCCAAAGGCGAATTTGATAAAGCGGCGTTGGAATATCAGAAAATGCTCGATCTCCAGCCCAATAATCCGGTGGCTCTCTACAACATGGCCGTCGCATTCCACCGCGCCGGGCGATTGCCTGAGGCGATTACCTATTACCGAAAGACTCTCGCCCTTCAGCCCGCGCAGGATGATGCTCGCGAATTTCTGACGCAGGCTTTGCGCGAAAACGGCCAGAGCGAGCAAGAATCGCGCTTTAACTCGAAGCGGCCGTGACGCGCTCAATTGCTCCCTCGCTGTCCCGTCAATCTCTCTTCGGGCGCATTGCCGCCAGTATTTTTCTTTTCGGACTAACCTGGCTGGTCTTCGCGGAAACGTCTCACCACGATTTCGTTAATTACGACGATGGCGTTTACGTCACTCAAAACGCGCAGGTCCGCGGCGGCCTGACTTTCCCCGGACTTGCCTGGGCTTTTACCCAGCCGCACGCCCGGAACTGGCATCCCCTAACGACAGTCTCCCACATGCTCGATTGCCAATTTTTTGGCCTCGCGCCCGGCGGTCATCATTTCGTTAACGTTCTGTTACATGCTATCGCCGTAGTGCTGCTGTTTTTATTTCTGAATCGCGTCGCCGGCGTGATTTGGTCCAGCGCCTTTATCGCCGCGCTGTTCGCCATTCACCCGTTACGCGTCGAATCCGTCGCGTGGATCGCCGAACGCAAAGACGTTCTCGGCGGCGTGTTCTTCATGCTGACCTTGAGCGCTTACGCGCGTTACGCGCGCCAGCCATCGGTCGCGCGCTACATCACCATGTCGATCTTGTTCGCTTGCGGACTGATGTCGAAAGCGATGCTGGTCACCGTCCCGGTAATTCTATTGCTCCTCGATTACTGGCCACTCAACCGCATGGTCGATCTTGCCTCCTTTCGGCGAATGCTTTGGGAAAAGTTGCCGCTATTCACGATGTCGATCTTAGCGGGCGTCGTCACTTTCCTGATCCAGCAACATTCGTTTGGCGCCATCGCGTCGCTGCCACTGCGTTGGCGGATCGACAATGCCATCGTCAGTTGCGTGACCTATCTGTGGCAAACGATTTGGCCGACGAATCTCGCCGTCTTTTATCCGCATCCGGAAAATCATCTTTCGCTTTGGCAGGTGGCGCTCGCCGCGCTTTTTTTAATCTTCATCACGGCGCTCGTGATCGCGTACCGAAAACGCCGGCCCTATCTGATCGTCGGTTGGCTTTTGTACTTGTCGATGTTAGCGCCGGTCATCGGCATCGTGCAGGTCGGCCTGCAAGGTCACGCCGATCGTTATACTTATCTGCCTCAAATCGGGCTTTTTATCGCGATCACATTGTTGATTGTCGATCTTGCCGGCGCGTTGCGATATCGGCGCCAGATCTTCGCAGCGACCGCGGCCTTTGTCTTGATTGCGCTAAGCGCCTGCGCCCGAAAACAAAGTTCTTTTTGGCGGAACACCGAAACGCTTTGGAGTCGCGCCCTTGCCGTTACACAAGATAATGATGTTGCGCACACAAATCTGGGAATGTTTTTGATGGAGCGGGGACAACTCGACGACGCCATTTCGCATTTCGAGACCGCGCTGCAGATACGCTCGGGTGATGCGCACGCGCACTACGATCTCAGTCGCGCGATTATCCACAGCGATCTTGGCGATGCTTCCGTGCGCAAAGGTTCGCCGAGCGATGCGATCGCGCATTACCGCACCGCAATTGAGTTCGAACCCGCTTACGCCGATGCGCATTATAATCTCGGCACTGTCCTCTCTCAGTGCGGCGACTTAACGGGCGCGATCGCCGAGTGGGAGACGACGTTGTCGATCCAACCTGAAGACGTCGAAGCGCACACCAGCATCGCGAACGCGCTTCTGCGAAAGAATGATCTGCGCGAAGCGCTCGCCCAATATGAGCGCGCCGTTGCCGCACCCGTGCCGTCGATGTTCGCGTTGAATAATCTCGCGTGGATTCTTTCGACCTGCCCAAATTCATCCGTTCGGAATGGCGCGCGCGCGGTTGATCTCGCGCAACGCGCCGTGCGGCTATCACAAGAGAATGTTCCGACATTCATTCGCACGCTGGCTGCGGCGCAAGCCGAAAACGGTCGGTTTGACGAGGCGATCGCGTCGGCGCATCGGGCGGCGACCCTAGCCGGAAATGAAGATGTCGATCTTGTGCGCCAGATCGAGAAAGATGTCGATCTTTACCGGAGCCGCGTTCCCTTTCGCGATTCGAGTTTGCCGGATGTGCGGTGATCGTGCGCGATGCAGGGTTCGAACCTGCGACTTGTCGCCGCGGCGACCGCTCTACCATGTCGCGAAGATCATGCGCGATGCAGGGTTCGAACCTGCGACTTCTTGCGTGTGAAGCAAGCGCTCTACCACTGAGCTAATCGCGCGAAAAGGAAGTGATAAGTGACGAGTGACACGGGAACAGTCAAGCGCGCTTGCCCTCGCACCGCGCGCGTTCTATCTAAGAACATGTCCGAACATAAAGTTACTCTGAGCTGGCAGCGCGGCGAAGCGCCGTTCGATTACCAAAAATATCCGCGCGATCACACTTGGAAGTTTGATGGTGGTCACGAAATGACGGCCTCGGCCGCGCCGGCTTTTCTTGGGAATCCCAAGAATACGGATCCGGAGGAAGCGTTTGTCGCGTCGCTCTCCAGTTGCCACATGCTCACGTTTCTCGCCATCGCCTGTAAACAAAAGTTCGTGCTCGACGAGTATGTCGATGAAGCCGTCGGGCATATGGAAAAAAATGCCGAAGGCAAAATGGCGATCACGCGGGTCGAGTTGCATCCGAAGATCAAATTTTCCGGTGACAAACAACCGACTGCGGAAGAGCTCGACAAGATTCATCACGCCGCGCACGACAATTGTTTCATCGCGAACTCGGTTAAAACCGAGGTTACGGTGAAGTAGCGAGGCCGATCCGGATTTTCGTCCACAGATTACGCAGATTTTCACAGATTGAATGAGAGCAGGGATCTCCTCCCCAAAAATCTGTGTGAATCTGTGAAATCTGTGGACACTTCGTTTTTATGAGCAACTCGCCGGACGGGCAACGCATGGAAAAGATCGTGAGCCTGTGCAAACGGCGCGGTTTTGTTTTCCAGTCGAGCGAAATTTACGGCGGCCTCAATGGTTGCTGGGATTACGGCCCGCTTGGTGTCGAGCTGAAGCGCAACGTCAAAGATTTCTGGTGGCGCACGATGGTGCGCGATCGCGATGATGTAGTGGGTCTCGATGGTTCGATCCTGACGCATCCGGCGACGCTCCAAGCGAGCGGGCATGTCGACACGTTTACTGATCCCATGGTCGATTGTCGATCTTGCAAGGCTCGCTTGCGTTCCGATCAATTGATCCAAAAGAATGACGTCAAACAATGTCCGATTTGCGGCGGGAAGGATTTGACCGAAGCGCGTCCGTTCAACTTGATGTTTCAAACGCAGCTCGGCGCATCAGCCGATCCGTCATCGATTGCGTATCTGCGTCCCGAGACGGCGCAATCCATCTTCGTCCAATTCAAGAACGTCCTCGATGTCGCGCGCAAAAAGCTTCCATTCGGCATCGCGCAGATCGGCAAAGCGTTCCGAAACGAAATCAATCCGCGCAATTTCACTTTCCGCTCGCGCGAGTTCGAACAGATGGAATTGGAATATTTTTGCCGGCCGGAGCAGGGGATGGAGCTGCTCGAATATTGGAAAGAAGAGCGGCTCAAGTTTTACCAGAAGATCGGCATTGCCCGCGAAAAATTGCACGTGCTCACTGTGCCGGAGGCGGACCGTTCGTTTTACTCAAAGGGAACTTACGATATCGAATACGATTTTCCGTTTGGCCGGCAGGAGCTCGAAGGCGTGGCCTACCGAACGGACTACGATTTGACGCAGCATCAAAAAACCAGCGGCAAGTCGCTGGAATATTTCGATGAGGAATCGAAACAGAAATTTATTCCACACGTGGTCGAACCAAGCGCCGGAGTTGACCGCACCGTGCTGGCATTGATCTGCGAAGCCTACTCCGAAGACGAAGCGCCAGATGACAAAGGGAAGATGGAAACGCGCATCGTGCTGCGGTTTCATCCGCGCATCGCGCCGGTGAAGTGCGCGGTGTTTCCGTTGCTCAAGAACAAGCCGGAACTTGTGGCCAAGGCAAAGGAGATTGTCGATCTTCTGCAGCCACACCTGAATGTTTTCTACGACGAGACCGGCGCGATCGGTCGCCGTTATCGTCGCCAGGACGAGATCGGCACGCCCTTTGGCGTGACCGTCGATTTCGAAACGCTGGGCGAGAAAGATGTCGATCTTCGCGACACCGTCACCTTGCGCGATCGCGATTCGATGAAGCAGGAGCGTGTGGCGATCAAAGATCTCGTCTCGATTCTGACGGCGCGGATCGCGTGATGGATCTGGCGGATTTTCGCGAATATTGCCTGGGCAAACCGCACGTGAGCGAAGGTACGCCCTTCGGCGACACGGTCGTCGTTTTCAAAGTCGGCGGGAAGATGTTTGCGCTCGCCTCGCTCGATGAAGTGCCGGCGACGGCGAACTTGAAATGCGATCCCGATCTTGCGCTGGAGCTGCGTGATCGATTCGAGCAAGTGCGGCCCGGTTACCACATGAACAAAAAGCATTGGAACACGGTCGAGCTCGATAGCGGAATTTCTGACGCGGAACTGCGCAAGATGATCGACCACTCCTACGACCTGGTCGTGAACAGCCTGCCAAAAGCCGCGCGAAATAAGATATTTAGCTAGGCAGAGTTAAGCCACTTCGCGCAACCGCACTTCGCCGATCTCCAACGCCAACGCTTCCCGGGCGACACTGAGGAAATTATCGGCGGCATCCGTTAGGGTAACTTGCAGCTGCCCGATGTTCGACGTTGGTGCGCAGAGCGATTGTCGATCTAATAAATTACGCACCGCTGCCGCGCAGTTTTGCGCAGAATCCACCAGCTTCACCTGATCGCCCAGTGCGCGGCCCATCGCCTTCGCTAGCAAAGGATAGTGCGTGCAACCGAGCACAAGAGTGTCTATCCCTTCGCCGATCATCGGACCCAGATATCGCGCGATCACTTGGTCGGTCACTTTATCGTCGAGCAATCCTTCTTCGATTAATGGGACGAGCAGCGGACAAGCGGCGCTGGTGACGCGCGCGCGTGTGTTCAGTGCGCGCAACGCGTTTTCGTAGGCGCCACTGCGAATGGTCGCTCGCGTTCCGATGACGCCGATGTGACGATTCCGAGTCGTGGCGATGGCGGCCTGCGCTCCCGGTTCAATCACGCCGATCACCGGAACGGCGACATGCTTTCGCAATTTCGGAATCGCGACGGAGGAGACGGTGTTACATGCGACGACGATCAGCTTCGCGTTTTCGCGCGTGAGCATGTCGGCCAGTTCGACGGCATAACGTTCTACCGTTTCCGCGCTCTTGTTTCCGTAAGGAACGCGCGCGGTATCGCCGAGGTAGACGATGTTTTCGTTAGGCAACAATTCCTGCAAGGCTTTGACCACGGTAAGGCCGCCGATGCCGGAATCGAAAACGCCGATCGGCCGCGCGGAATCGATTGTCGATCTTGCCATGGTGTTATTCGCCACCACTGATTGAGACCGAAGGTTTATCTACGCGGATGGGCTCGTTCGGCACGAACGCAGTGAGCGGCTCGCTGATTGAACGCGAGTGAATCGGCAGAGAAAGTTTCGCGCTGGCGAAGGTTTGACCCTCGGCCCGGAAGTTCACGGCCGAATCGTAATTCTTCACCGCTTGCGCGATGGCGGAACCGACTTGCTGGCGAAATTGCGTCGTGGCAATGCGTTGACCTTCGCTCGAGCTGCTGAGAAAACCGCACTCCACCAGCACGCCGGGGATTTTGACTTTCCGCAACACATGGAAGCGTGCGTGTTTTACTCCGCGATCGAACATCGACAAGCGCGAAAGAACGGAAGCGTGTACGGCCGCGCCGAGCGCGATGTTTTTCTCGTCTTCGGCATTGCCAGGGCACCATTGCACATTCGAGAAAGAGCCTTCCTTCTCGATCGCGGCATTCGAGACGACGCCCGCCGGCGCGAGCGCGTAGGTCTCGATTCCCTCGGCGGCGCCGCTCCAGTTAAAATGAATGCTCACAAAAACGGCATTAGGAAATTTGTTCGCGAAATTTACGCGGTCGTCCAGCGTGAGCGTCTTGTCGCTGGAACGCGTCATCTCCACTTTGTAACCAGCGGCGACTAGTTCCGTGCGCGCCTTCAACGCGACATCGAGCGTGAAAGTTTTTTCCGAGCCCCAGCGATTTGACGCGCCGTTGTCCATTCCGCCGTGACCGGGATCGAGCACCACCGTGTCGATCTTGTGCGCGTTCTTGATGCGATGCGGGCGGATAATCGGCTCGATCAGTTTGCTTACGTCCATCGCCGAAACCAATTCGTCACTCCCGTTAGTCAAAATGGGAAAATCAGTCAGGAATTTTACCCCGTTGATGTAGAGCTGGCTGGTGCCGGCTTGCGCGCGAATGCCGCGCCGCTCGCTCCGTAATGAAACCGTGCGGCTGACGCGGATGTATTCCGGGAACGAGTAGAACCGCGCGAGATTGGTGAAGGTGACGTAATCGCGGCCTTGCTGTTTCGTTACCGCCCAGTCTTCGCCCACGAATGTGACCGGGACGGAAAATGCCAGCGCAAGGTAAAACCAGGTTCGCATTTTCCGGCGCATCAAACGGGACAGTGGCGACAGCTATCCGCCGTCGCAAGTCGTTTTCGTTTTGCAAACGCCCGCTCTCCTCGGATGATTGCTTCGCGATGGCTGAATTGTCGAAAACCTACGATCCGAAAACGGTGGAACCGAAATGGTATCAACGTTGGATCGACAATCACGATTTCGAGGCGGACGCGAGTTCGTCGAAGCCGCCGTTCTCGATCGTGATTCCGCCGCCGAACGTGACCGGTGTTCTGACTCTTGGACACGTTCTTAATAATACCATCCAGGATATTCTAGCGCGGCGCGCTCGGATGCAGGGCCACGAAGTGTTGTGGTTGCCGGGAACGGATCACGCCGGTGTCGCGACGCAGACCGCGGTCGAAAAACATCTCCGGCGAACGGAAAAGAAAACGCGCCACGATTTCGGCCGTGAGGAATTCTTGCGGCGCGTCCTGGAGTGGCAGGACAAACATGGCGGCATCATTCTCGAGCAACTCAAGCGCCTGGGTTGCTCATGTGATTGGTCGCGCCTGCGCTACACTCTCGACCACGATTATGTCCGCGCGGTCGAAAATGTTTTTGTCGATCTTTACGCGAAAGGCCTCATCTATCGCGGACGGCGCATGATCAATTGGGATCCGGCGGCGCAAACCGCGTTGTCCGATGAGGAAGTGATTCCGAAACCGCAGAAAGGGAATCTCTACTACGTTCGCTACGAGATCGTGGACGAGAGTGGCGCAAGCGTCCCGCTTGCGGATCGAGAAACGCAAGCCGGAGGCTCGCGCCACTTTTTGGAAGTCGCGACAACGCGTCCGGAAACAATCATGGCCGACACCGCGCTAGCCGTGCATCCGCGCGACGAACGATATGTCGATCTTATCGGTAAGCAGGTGTGGCGACCGCTCGCGCGCGAGAAGCTCCCGATCGTCGGCGACGAGGCGATCGATCCGAAATTTGGCACCGGCGTTTTGAAAGTCACGCCCGCGCACGACAAAGTCGATTTCGAGATTGGTCAGCGACACAAGTTGCCGATCATCGATGTGCTTCATCCGGATGGCCGGATCAATTGCGCGGCGGTGCCGGAATTGGATGGTCTCGATCGCTTTGAAGCGCGGAAGAAAGCGGCCGAGTTGTTGCAAGATCGACATCTCCTTTCAAAAATCGAGCCGCATGAAAACAACGTCGGCTTCAGCGAACGCAGCGAAGCGGCGATCGAGCCGCGCTTAAGCGAGCAATGGTTTTTGAAATATCCGAAGACCGAGGCAGCGCTCGCGGTCGTGCGCGATCATCTCATCCGATTCTTTCCGGCGCATTGGGAGAAAGTTTACGCGCAATGGCTGGAGAACATTCAGGACTGGTGCATCAGCCGTCAGGTTTGGTGGGGGCATCGCATTCCGGCGTGGTATAAAGTGGAGCAAGCGTCTCGCTTGCAATCTACTGCGGAACGCAAGCCAGAGGCTCGCGCCACTCGGCGCGTGCAGATCGAATCGCCCGGTGAAGGATGGACGCAGGATCCCGACACGCTTGATACTTGGTTCTCGTCCTGGCTTTGGGCTTACGAAACGATGGACGAAAAGACGCGGGAAAAATTTTATCCGACCAGCGTACTCGTGACCGCGCCGGATATTATTTTCTTTTGGGTCGCGCGCATGATTATTGCCGGACTGGAGTTCCAGCCCGGAAAATCCAAACGAATCGAAGAAAACATTCCATTTCGCGATGTATTTCTTACCGGATTAATTCGCGATCAGCGCGGTCGCAAAATGTCCAAGTCGCTCGGCAATTCGCCGGACCCGATCGAGTTGATAGACAAGTACGGCGCGGACGGCGTGCGCTTTGGGTTGATGCGCATCGCGCCGAGCGGGCAAGATATTCGCTTCGACGAAAAGCAGATCGAAGAAGGGCGAAACTTTGCCACGAAACTTTGGAACGCGGCGCGCTTCCGGCAAATGCATGGACCGAGCGCGGCCGCACCTAAGATCGACAATCACTCTTTGTCGATCTACGCGGTCGAAGTTCTCGCGCGCTTGAACGAAACGATCGACGCGGTCGACGCGGCCTATCGCGAATATCAATTCAACATCGTGGCGCAACGTCTCTACGATTTTTTCTGGAACGATTACTGCGACTGGTTTGTCGAAGCGGCCAAGACGGATATTTTCAGCGAAGACGAAGCGCGAAAGAAATCGACGCTCGTAGTGATGGATGTGGTTTTATCAGCGGTGTTGCGGTTGCTCCATCCATTCATGCCGCATATCACCGAGGAGCTTTGGTCGATTTTCGGATTCGCGGAAACTTCGATTCAATTTCAACCGCCACCCGAAAAGGTAGATGTCGATCTTGCGCAACATCGGCAATTGGTCGCCGCGATTTACGAAGTGGTGACGGCCGGTCGGAATTTGCGAGCTGAAGCACATTTGCCGACGAATCAAAAAGCGAAGTTCGCGCTGCGCTCGAACGATCCCGAGATTGCCGCCGAACAATCGACTCTCGTTCGTCTCCTCAGCGCCTCAGAGTTGATTGTCGAGCTTGCATTCAAAGCGGGACCGGGAACTCCGGTGGCAGCGACGGGCCGCGGAGAACTGTTGCTCGTAGTCGAAGTCGATCGCGCTTCGGAAGGGGAGCGGCTCGAAAAGGAGATTGCGAAATTAGAGGAAGAATTGCGAACGGTCGCAGCGAAGCTGAAGAATAGATCGTTCGTCGATCGCGCGCCGGCGGCGGTGGTGGAGGAACATCGTCAGCGCGAAAAGAATTTTGCGGAGCAGTTAACGAAGATGAAACAAGCGCGCGACAACCTGGGCTGAATCCGGTTAAATCGATTGTCGATCTTGTAATGCCATGAGCCTTTGGAAAAAGCTGATCTGGGTTGCGGTGACAATTGTTGGGTTGATCTCCATTTACATCCTGGCGGTTTCGCGCGGGGAACAGGTCAGCGCGCTCTGGATCGTCATCGCCGGTGTTTGCGCATCCGCGATTAGCTATCGCTTCTACAGCAAATGGCTGGCGACAAAGGTGCTCGTGCTGAACGATGAGCGCGCGACGCCGGCGCTCGTCAAAAACGATGGCAAGGATTTCGTGCCGACAAATCGCTGGATGGCGTTCGGCCATCATTTCGCGGCGATCGCCGGACCTGGTCCACTCGTCGGCCCAGTCCTCGCGGCACAGTTTGGTTTTTTGCCGGGGACCTTGTGGATCTTGATCGGCGCAACGCTGGGCGGCGCGGTGCACGACATGATGATTCTGTTCGCGTCGGTGCGCCGCGGCGGGAAGACGTTAGGCCAAATGGTGAAGGAAGAAATCGGCCCGGGCGTCGGTGCGCTCGCCCTCATCAGCGTGCTCGCGATCATGATTATTCTGCTCGCTGTGCTCGCGCTCGTGGTCGTGCAAGCGTTGGCGAAAAGTCCGTGGGGCGTATTCACGATCGCGATGACCATTCCGATCGCGCTGATCATGGGCGCGGGTCTGCGCAGCGGACTAGTAAGTGTGAAATGGATTACGGCGTTCGGTTTATTAGGCCTGGCGTTTGCGGTTTGGGGCGGCCAGTTTCTCGGACGGTTTCCCGCGATTGAATCCTTGTTCCAACATGACCAACGCACGCTGGCGTGGGCGATCATGGGCTACGGATTGGCGGCTTCGATTTTGCCGGTGTGGATGTTGCTCACGCCGCGCGATTATCTGAGCACGTTTTTGAAACTGGGCACAGTCGCGGCGCTCGCTGTGGCGGTGATCGTTTTGCATCCGACTTTGTTGATGCCGTCGGTTTCGCGCTTCGTCGATGGAAGCGGGCTGGTGTTTGCGGGCCCGGTATTTCCATTTGTCTGCATCACCATCGCGTGCGGAGCGGTCTCCGGTTTTCATTCGCTTATCGCTTCGGGGACGACGCCGAAGATGGTCGGGAGCGAGGCGCGCATCCGCGACATCGGCTACGGCGCGATGATCACGGAGATGATGGTGGCGTTGATGGCGCTGATCGCTGCCTGTGTCTTGGAGCCGGGCGAATATTTCGCGATCAATGCCAAGGGGACGCCGAGCGAAGTCGTCGCGAAAGTTTCCGCAGCCGGTTTTCCAGTGACCGAAGAGAACATGTCGATCTTAGCGAAGAATCTGGGCGAGACGACGATGTTCGGGCGGGCCGGGGGCGCGCCAACGTTTGCGGTCGGGATGGCCCACATGTTCTCGCGGGTGTCATCTAATCCGACCGCGATGGCGCTCTGGTATCACTTCGCCATCATGTTCGAGGCGCTTTTTATCCTAACGACGATCGATGCCGGCACGCGCGTCGGTCGATTTCTTTTGCAGGACCTTCTCGGTAATTTTTGGCGACCGCTGGGAAATACGCGTTCATGGAGCGCCAATTTTCTCTCGAGTGCGCTGCTCGTCGGCGCGTGGGGCTGGTTCCTTTATCAAGGGGTGATCGATCCACTCGGCGGCATCAACAGTCTGTGGCCGCTCTTCGGCCTCGCGAATCAGTTGCTCTCCGTCATCGCGCTTTGTCTCGGCACGACGCTGTTGATCAAGATGCAAAAGACGCGCTACATCTTCGTCACCCTCGCGCCGCTGCTCTTCATGTGCGCGGTTACGTTTTCGGCTGGTTACCTGAAGATTTTCTCGGTCGATCCAAGACTCGGTTTCATCAGCGGCGCGCGATCTTTGAGCGAACAAGCGGCTGCGCTGGTGGATCCAGCCAAGGCCGGCGATTTGCTTCGGCAAGCTTCCGTCTGGCGCTTCGATGCGGTCGTGGCGGGTTCGTTCCTCGTCCTTGTGTTCTTGATCGTGCTCGGCTCCGCCGTTCAATGGTGGCAGCTTATCCGAGGAACAAAACCGCTCGTGCTGCGCGAAAGCGAGTTTGTGCCGTTGTCGCAGCTCGAGCCAGTTCGTGCTTGAGACGAAACGCGACTACTTTTTTCGCAACGGCGTGAACGCGTTGTCGAAAACGTAATCGGCCACGCGGCGGCCTTGGGCGATGCCCTGGGTTTTGTCGAAACTCCAATGAATGCCAAGGTAAATTCGGCTCTGTCCGTTCTCTTCCTCGGCTTGGGAGAGGGTGGAGAAACTACGGGGCATATAGGGCCGCAGATTTCCGTTGTAATCTTTTGTGGCGCCGTTGAATTCGTCGGAGACGAAGGTGAATGCGATCGCGTCGGTGCCGTAGAAGCGGCGTAATGTTTCAAACAACGCGCCGCCAAAGCCGGCGTGGCCGGAAGGATAGGCGGGGAAGGGGGGTGTGAAGTTGGGGCCGTTCAGATTGCTCGCGGGCGCACCTAACGGAGTGAAATTCGGATCGTAGCTGGTGGCATCGTTGCCATCGCCAGCACCGGTCGGGCCGGTTCCGACATCGGCTTCGCGGATTGCGGTGATCGGGCGCCACAAATCATAATAATATTTCGATTCCCAGACCGACATCCCGGTGTCGGCCATCGCCGTGTTCAGGAGCGCGAGAAGACGGGCAAGATCGACCGTGTTGATCTTGCGTTGATCGGCGATTTGGACGGCAATCTGGTTGTAAAGCCGCGGCGGCGCACAAAGGCTCGGGGTTCCATCATAAGCCCAGAAGATGCCGATGAAGGTTTGCTCGGCGGTTCGTTGGGTTGGAGTGACAATGCCGTCGCCGCCGAGACTTTTCGCTTCGTTGTAGGCGACCGCGTACTCGACGCTGGTCATGGCGGGTGGCGGCGGGACGCGAAATTGTTGCGAGGACTGCAAAACGAAAGTGCGGCATTCGCCCCAATGCCCGCCGAGCGCGAGCGGAATGAGACTAACTGGGTCCTGGCGCCAATGTCCTGCGAGGTTGCTGGTGAAATGATCGATGTTCACGCGGGGTTCGGCGATTTCGGCGCCATCGCCCACGCGCAGCGCGAGGATGGCGGCGGCCGCTCGCTGGCCAAGATCGACACCGTTCTCTTTTTCAAGCTTGTTCTTTATGAGCGCCAAATCATTTCCGAGCGCGGAGTCGAACGTCGCCGCTTGCGATGGGAACAGCGCAACGAGGGTGTCGTGAGCAGCCTTCGCGACGGCAGCGTCGAGCGAGGTCGCGCCGCGCGGCGGCTGCACACCGCTATAACTTTTGTAACCGCCGATAACGGAGTTCACAGCATCGAAAATGGCGATGTGCACGATGGCCATGGCGCGAGCAGCGCGACCGGGCCCGAGTTGTTCGCCGAATACGCGGCTTTCGCCAGGCGCGATCGGCGTGTGATCAAGACCGCTGGCATCGATGGCGATCTGGTTCCAACGGTGGATTGAATCGAGCGCTTTTTTCGGCGCCGACTGAGTGGGGTTCGGCTGCGCGCCGGAGAAGCGCGGGCCGAAGGCATCGCGGAAACTATTCGCGCGCGCAGGGGCAGCGGCGAAAAAGAGCAGAGCGGAAATGAGGGCGAGGGTGGCGGGAAAGTTCATACGACGGCGGCGTGGCAATGGCTGGCGCAAGGCGCAAGGCTGTCTATTCCTGCGAAAAAGATCAACGTGTTTTATTACCGACCCCCGAAGAAACGAGATGTCGATCTTACCGACGGGGTCTATTTGCGGCGCAGTTGAATCACGATTTCCTGATCGCGTCGGCCGAACACTACTTTGCCGTCCTGAATGGATTTGAGCGTGATCTGGTAAGTTTGGTTTCCTAATTGCAAACCGAACTGCTGCCCTTCCTGCATGATCTTGCCGTTGACGATGGCGAACTTGGTCCCTTGCTCGATGGTGATGGAGCTAACGACGAACGCGCTCGGCGCGATGTCGGGCCCGGCGTGTTCATTGCCGGCATCGGACAGTTTCGCTGCCGGTTTCCAGCCGATGGGCCAGAAAGGGTTACGGCTATTGCCCTCCATCTCGAAGAAAGATTTATTTTTTAACTCGATCTTTGGGGCGACGTCGCCGGCTGATGAAAGGGCTGTCCCGAGCGGTTTCTTTTCCGCCGCGTCCACCGGGAAAGAGGATAACGCGCCGAGTGTTACGACGATGACGAAAAGCGTTCTCATTTTTTCAAAATGTAATCGGATGCAGTCAGGGTGACCTGCTGAAACTGAGGTTGCTCCGCCAGCGCGCGAATACTGATCTTGGTGACAGCGAGCAGCGGTTCGCTATTTTCTAATCCGGCAATTGCTTTGCCCAATGTCCCGTAATCGGCCTGCGGCAGATCGATCAGCCAGGAGTATTGCGCCCAACTGGCGAGTTCGGGTTGTTTGAAGCCGGCCGTGTTCTCGAGGCGCACATTCGCTTTGTCGATCTGTTGGTTCACACGTTTGCCCAAATCAATACCGATTACAGAGTCGCCGCGTCTGGCCATGATGCTGCGTTCCGTGTAGCGGAAACGTGCCGACAGCCCTATTTAGTCCCGTCCGCCGGGCAAAACTGACGCCCTAAGATCGACATCTACGCCGCCACCGGCGCGCGATAGCCGAAGAATTCTCGCTCTTTAATAATCTGCACTACCTCCGGTGGAACCATCCGCTCCCAGCCCGCATCGCCCGATTGCAACTTGGCCAGCGCGTCCGGCGGGTAGATCCGCAGATATTCTTCATGGAAATGCGTGATCTCCTCGATGAAGCGATTGTCGATCAAATATTGAAAGAGCGAATGCAAATTCGGCGCAACCTGCAGCTGCGTCGCGGTCACGATCTTACCGGTAGCTTCATCCACCATCGGATACACGAACAGCTTCAACCCGCCTTTAAACATGCGGCCGAGTGCTTCGAGAATTCCGCCTTCCAGGTTCAGATAATATTTCTCATCGAAAATTTCCATCAGGCTCGGCACGCCCATGACCAGGCCGACGTTGCGATTTGTGTAACGCGAGAGATAAGCGGCGAGGCGATAATACTCGCCGAATTTCGAGACCAGCACCGTCCGTCCCAGCGCGCCGAGAATATCCACTCGGGCGAGAAAATCAGCGTGATTGAGCTGCCCTTCCGCGAGCAGATTTTCCAGCGTCATTTCCATTAACACCACTAGGTCGGCGTCGGAACATCCACATTGTTTCAGGAACACGCTGCGCGCGCCGTCGAGCATATCGTTGGTCGCGAACGTAACCGGCCGGAAACTCCCGCGCTCCACCAGGATCGCTTTCTTATAAAAAACTTCCGCCGGCTGCACTGCTTCGCCGTCAGCCGTGAACATCACTGCGTTCGTTAACCCCTGACTGACTAACTGCAAGCTCATCAGGCGATTGTCGATCTTGCCAAAGGCCGGTCCGGAAAACTTGATCATGTCCACCTGGATCCGCTCCGGCGCCAGATTCTCCTGCAAGGAGGAGATCAATCTCTCCGCTTGCTTATAATAATAGAACGCACCGTAAATCAGATTTACCCCGATGACGCCGAGCGCTTCCTGTTGATCGACATTCGTTTCATCGAGCATCCTCACGTGAATGATGATTTGATTCGGCTCACTTCGCGTTTCGGTTTGAAAACGAATGCCCAACCAGCCGTGCGATTCGTTATGCTGTTTGAAACTGCGCGCCGCCACCGTTTCCGCGAACACGAAAAATTGCCGCCGGTCGCCTAACTTGGCATCCAGCCGCTCCAGCAACAGCGCGTACTCATGGTCGAGCATCGTTTGCAGGCGGACGCGGGAAACGTAACGCGGCGTCGGCCCGTAAATCGCGTCGCTGAAGGTCATGTCGTAAGCCGACATCGTCTTCGCGATTGTCCCCGCCGCCCCGCCCACATGAAAAAAACGGCGCGCTACTTCCTGCCCCGCGCCGATCTCGGCAAACGTGCCGTACTTTTTCGCATCGAGATTTATCTGGAACGCTTTCTTGTTCGTTCCGATATCCATCTCCGCCTTCATTCCGACACTGTAGAGGCCGCCGTCATCAGCGGCAATTTTTGGAAACGGAGATTTACAAGCGCACCGGCTCGGCGTTGTTCGCCGGAATCCAGCCGCGCAGATTATTCGGCAACGCCGCGTAGACCCACTCGCCGCGTTCGCTCAATACTTTGATCTCACTGCCCGCCGGCACCGCCAAGACGCTGCTCGAGGTATCGGCTGTCGCCACGCGCGCGGTCACATTCGCCTTCGTCACGATGGCAACGCCGCGGCCGCCGCTTCCATTTTCCATCGCGTAAATCGCCACTCCCAAGGCGATAAAGATCGACAACGACAAGATCGACAAGGTGATGGCGCTCGTGCTGCGACGTTGGCCAAAGAGCAGGCTCGCGCCGATAAAAATTCCGATCCAAAACATCGCCGCCGCCGCGATTGCGTATTGATTCGGGCTGCCTGCACGGACGTAACGTTCCACCTGGCTTTGCTGCAATCGCAATGCTCGCGCTTGATCGCGCGCCACCCGCAAGTTCGCCTGCGCCTCCGCATGATGTCGATCTAACGCCAGCGCGCGTTCGTAATTCAAAATCGCTTTTCCGAAATCTTGCGCGCGAAAGTAAGCGTTCCCCAAATCGTAAAAGAGATTCGCGCTCCATTCCTTTTTCTGCACCAGCGTTTCGTAATCTGCGATCGCTTCCTTGAATTGCCCCGCGGCATATTCTTGATTCGCCTTCGCGAATGTATCGACCTGCGCCAATGCCGACGAGGCGACCAACAACGCAGTCAACGCGGCGCTAAGATCGACAAGTAATCCTCGCCGTCTCATGTGCGTAAACTCTCCACCAATTCCAGCGCTTCCCGGCGGCTTTCCGGCGAAGCTTCCCCATTGCGCGCGCCGCTGTAGCGCATCTCGTCCGCGCGCTCGAACAATCGTCGCAATTGCGCGCTCGCCGATTCATCGAGATGAAACGCCGCCGCCGCCGCTTCCGCATCGACGCCGTTTGGATCGCGATCTTGCGCCAGCGCTGTTTTCAATTGCACCGCGCGGGAGGCTTGCGAAAAATATTCCTGTGGCGGCGCATCGCCGCGTCGCAATCGCCGCATTAGTTCAGTCGCTTCCTGCTGCAACTGCGCCGTCCGCTGCGCCGCGCGGTCACCCGCGCGCATCGTCCGCATTTTCCAAATGATGAAGCCGATCAATGCGAGCAATGGAAGCAGTTGTGCGAGCCAGAACGTCGGCCGTAGATAAAGCGGCGTGAACGATTGCGAATGCGCGGGTCGGTCCGTCAGTTGATACAAAATGTCGGGCGGCTTTGCCGCCGCGTCCGCTGGAGGTGACGATGTCGATCTTGCGGATGGAGCCGGCGCCGCCGCCGCGGCCACGGGCGAAGGGGAGGCCGCCACGGGAGAGCCTTCCACCCGAATCGGAATCGCCTCGTTCCGCAGCGTCACATAATTTTCTTTCACCGGATCGAAGAACGAAAAGACAAACGGCGAGATCGCCTGCTTCTTCTCGTTAGGCGAAAGCACCATCTCAAAAGTCTTGCTTCCGCTGATCCCGACGTCGTCATCCTGTTTGAATTTCGAGGTCGGCGGATATTTGTGCCAGCCGTGCTCATCCTCCAGCGCGGGAGCAGTCAAGCGGTCGAAATTGCCGCGACCGGCGATTGTCGATGTTACGGTAATCGGATCGCCCGTCTGCACGCTTTTGGGATTGGCTTCGACCGTCATGGAAAAGGTGCCGACTGCGCCCGCGAAATTCGCCGGCGGATTTGGCGGGAGCGGTTTCACTTCCAACACCATCGGGTCGCTCGCCACCGGCACCTCGCGCCGCTCGCCGCCGCGCCCGAGTGGATCGGAGAAAAACGGATCTGAGAACGGATCGTCCATATTGAAGATGTCGAACGGTGAGCGCGAGCGTGAGCTGCGTTGCCGCGTCGCCGGCACAATCACTCTGGCATTCGCTTTGACCGGGCCGATCTCGAGCTTGCCCGGCCTAACGGCCGCGATCGCCGTTTTGAAAGTGTAAACTTCGCACTGCCGGCCATTCACGATCGCGATTTGCGGCTGCTCCGCGCTCTGCAGCTTCTGCATGGTAAAGCCCTGGCCCGAAATGGTCGGCGGCTCGAGGGCAACCAGACGCGCCATCGCCGTCACCCGCACCACCACCGGAATCATTTCGCCAACGTAAGCCGCTTTCTTCGGCACGATCAGCTCGGCCGTAACTAGCTTGCTCGTGTCGATGTTCGCGTTGCTGCCGGAATTTGGCGCAGCTTGCTGCTGACTCGGCCGACCCGAGACATGCAAAGTTAGTTCGGGGGTTCGCAACGAAGCGCCGCCGGCCCGGATGGTTTGCGACGGAATCTTAAACGTGCCCGCCTTCAGCGGAAACACGGTGTAGGTATAGGTGAGACTTGAAGTGCTCGCGAAATTCCGCATCTCAAATTGCCGCGACGTTCCTGTCCGGTGAATTTCCAATCCATCGGACGCGATATCTTCCGGCGCTTCCACATTGCTCGCGCCTGTGACTTTGATCGCCAGTTGCACCATCTGTCCCACCGCTGCTTCGGAATTGCTCAAAACTGCCGTGACGGCCGGCGCGTCGGCAAACGCAGACGTCGCCTGCGCGATCGCAAACAAGGTTAACAAAAGAGTTCGGCGATACATCGACATCTTCAATCAAACATCAAACCTCGAACATCAAACACGAGGTTTCACCAATCGTTATAGACACGGCGCGCCGCCTTGCGTTCATCAAGGCGCACGCGCGCTTCTTCGTCCTTCATCGATTGCAACAGCGACTCCGCTTGCCGCTCGCTCATTTCGCCTTCCTTCTCCGGTTCAGCGTCAGCCATCTGCTCTTTTTGAGGCTTGTCGGATTTCTCGCCCACGGCGCTTTTAACTTCGCCGCCTTTCTTTTTTGAATCGGCCGGAGTTGGTGTCGGCGACGGCGATCCCTCTTCACCCGCGCTGTTTTTATCTTCACCGGGCGAAGGCGACGGCGCGCTCTCATCTTTTCCACCGGGAGTCGGGGATGGCGATTGTCCATCTTGTTTGTCGCCCGATGACGATTGTCGATCTTGCGGATTGTCCTGCCCGGCAGTCGGAGACGGCGTCGGACTCTCGCCCGCTTTGGGTTGATCTTGTTTCGGCGGATCGTTTTTCGCCTGGGACTGGTCCGGTTTGTTCTCGGGCTTCTGATCTTTACCAGACCCAGATTGATCCTGCTTCTGCTGATCCTGTTTTTCTTTTTCGTCCTGCTTTTGATCTTGCGGCGATTGCTGCTGCTGCTTGTTCTGATCCTTTTGCTGGTCCTGTTTGTCCTGCTTATCGTTTTTCTGTTGGTCCTTCGGCGGCGGAGTCGGAGTGGGGGCAGGGGAAGGCTGTTGTTGTTTCTTGTTCTTCAGCTCCTTGATCTTCTTCTTCACGTAATCCGAGTTCTCCTTCGCCTCCTTATTCTGCGGATCGATCTTGAGCGTTTGCTCGTAGTGCTGCAGCGCATTCGTCCAGTCAGCGAGTTTCTTTTCGTCACCGCTCTGCGCTTCACCGCGCTGATAAAGCGTGTTGCCGAGATTGTAATGACTCTTGCTCTGCAATCCCGTATCCGGCGTCAACAGAGCCTGGCTGAAAGATTCCAACGCCTTTGGATAATCTTTCATTTTGTAGGCAGCCGTGCCGGCATCGAATTGCAACTTGTCCTCGGCTTTGCTTTGCGGATGCGCCTTCAGCGTCTGCTCGAACTCCTGATAAGCGTCGTTGAATTTTCCATCGCGATAAAAATCGAGACCGGGCCTGCTCGCGAACATTGCCGGCGCCGCGCCTAACAACAGCGCCGCGATCGTGGCGGCGATGGGTGTCCTTGCCACAACCCGCGTGCGAACAGCGACCCGTTTGCGTTCGCCCACTAAGATCGACATCGCCAAAGCGAGAATCGCCGCGCCAAGCGGCCACTCATATCGCTCGATTGGCCGTTGCGACATGCGCGCGTCAATGTCGGCTGCGCGCATCTTCGCGATCCCTTCCTCATACAATTGCTGCATCGTGAGCGGGCCATTTTCCAGATGCAGATAAAATCCGCCCGTGGCTTCCGCGATTTCCCGCAATCGCTTTTCGTCGAGCTTCGATTTTACCACCTGCCCTTTCGAATCCTTTACAAAACCCGTTCCGCCTTCGTCGCCGGGAACGGGAATGAGCGAGCCCTCCGGCGTACCCACGCCGATCGTGAAGATACGCACGCCCGCGTCCGCCGCCGCCTTCGCCGTTTTCACTGCGTCGCCGCTCAACTCCTCACCGTCGGTATAAATAATGAGCGCGCGATTTCCCTCCGCGCTTTTTCCGTAGGTCTTTGTCGCCAGATTAATCGCCTCGGAAATATTTGTTCCGCCTTCCGGAATCGTTTTCGTGTCGAGATCATTCAGCGCTTCGACCACCGCGCCGTAATCGATCGTCAACGGCGCCTGAATGAATCCGCGCCCGGCAAAAGCCAGCAATCCCACGCGATCGCCCTGTAATTGCGCGATCAAATCCTGGGCCGAAAGTTTCACGCGATCGAGACGATTGGGCTGCACATCGTTCGAGAGCATGCTGCGCGATGTGTCCACTGCGATGAGAAGATCGACACCTTTGCGTGTCGCTTCTTCAAACGTGTAACCCCAGCGCGGCTGCGCCAATGCCATCAGCGCCAGGGCCAAGCCTAACAACTGCAATCCAAAGCGTAGCGCGCGTCGGAAATAATTCACCGCTCCGGCGAGTTGTGGAAGCAAACGCGGCGATACAAAATTCCGCAGACGTTCTTTTCCGCGCCGTTCTGCCCGGAAGAAAAGCGCGGCGAGCAGGGGAAGCGCAAGCAATCCCCAGAACCATGGTGGCGCGCCAAAGCTCATAAGGTGGCATCGGCATCTTGCCGATGGGACATGCGCTGGAAGCGCATGCCACGTTGGAAGATCGACATCTTCATCACGGCAGCTTCTTCCAAATTGTTTGCGAGAGCAGAAGTTGCCCGATCAACAAACCGACTCCGCTCATGATGCAGAGCGGGAACAGATCGCGGTATTGCTGATATTTCTTCACGCTCACGGTCGACTTCTCCAGCTTGTCGATGTCGTGAAAAATGTTCTCGAGCGATTTCGTATCGGTCGCGCGATAGAATTGTCCTTCCGCGATCCTGGTCACTTCTTTCAATCCCGCTTCGTTAAATGAAACCGCGATGCGCTCGTAAAGAACGTTCCCGAGCGCATCCGTGACTGGCTTGCCATTTCGTGGATTCATTACCGGATACGGCGCGACTCCGTTGGTGCCAATGCCGATAGCGTAAAGTTTGATGTGCAGCGCTTTGATCGCCTCGGCGGCGGTGTTGGGCGGAATCTTCCCGGCGTTGTTATCGCCATCGGTTAGCAAAACCATCGCGCGGCTTTTCGAATGTTTGTCGTTCAACCGATTGCCTCCAGCCGCCATCGCCGAACCGATCGCCGTGCTTCCCTCGATCATGCCGATTTGCACGCGTTCGAGATTCTGAATTAACCAATCGTGGTCGAGCGTCATCGGACTGACCACGTAAGGTTGCGTGCCGAATGCGATGATACCGATGCGATCGTTAGGCCGCGCCTCGATGAATTTGCGCGTCACTTCGCGCACCGCGTCCAGACGGTTCGCTTCTTCGCCGCCAACCGTGAAATCTTTGGTCAGCATTGAATTCGAAACATCGAGCACGAGCATGATGTCGATCCCGCTCGCTTCGACCTGGCTCAAGGTCTTGCCGAGTTGCGGCCGCGCCAGCGCCACGATAAAAAACGCGAGACTCGTTAGGAAGAGTGTCCACAGAATCCGGCCCGCGCGCGATGCGCTGTTTTTACCGATCGCGGCCAGCGCACTCGTGGAAGAAAATATGAGCGCCGCGGTCGCGCCGCGCTTGCCGCGCAAATAGGCGAGCAACGGAACTGCCAGCAGCAGCAACAGCAGCCATGGATGCGCGAAAGTCAGCGCCGTGTTCGCCGGCCACTTAGGCCACGAGAGTTGCAACTTCGCCTCCCTTCACAAAACGCGTCGCTTCGTCCAGCAACAGATGACTGTCGGCCGTAGTCGCGTCATAGCGAGCGAACTTGATCAAGTCGCAGCGATTTAAAAAATCTTCGAGCAGCGATTTCTCGTCGGCGGAAAATTGCGCCATCTTCGTCAACGTGTTCAGAAATTCCACCGAAGTCTGCCGTGTGATCGGCACACCGTGCTGCTCTGTTACATAGCGGCGCAGGATATCGGAAACGCCGATGCTGAATTGATACGGGTCGATGTTGTCGAGATCGCCGCCAATTTGTGCCAACGCCTCGAGCGCGCGTTGCCGCGGCAATCGCGGTGGCGCAGGATGCTGTCTCCTTCGGTAGATGAGCCAACCGATCAATCCGGCGAGCGTGAGCGCGCAAAATACGCCGGCGAATACAGCCCATGTCGGAATGAGCGAATAATCTACCGGCGGAGCGATGTCGTGAAATTCCTCCGCCGCTAAGATCGACATGGACAAGATCGACATCATCGGCCTAACGGATAGCGAGACGACGCTCGCGTTGTTTAAAAAACGATCGCAGGGCAGGGAGATAATCTTCCCCTGTTTGCAGCGCGATGGTGTCGACATTGTTTCGACGAAGCGTCCGCAGGAGATCGTTGTGTTGGCGATCAACCAGATCGGCGAAGCGCGTCCGGGTCGTGCGATCGGCGGTGTTGATCTCGATCTGCTCGCCGGTCTCAGCATCTTCCAGCGTGATGATCCCGATGTTCGGGAAAACCTTTTCGCGTTCGTCCTCCACATGGACCGCGATCAAATCATGACGCCGTCCGGTGATGCTGAGCTCCTTCGAAAAATCCGGCGCCTGAAAGTCCGAGATGAAAAAGACAACGGCACGGCGTGTGACAATTTTGTTCAAGTAATCGAGCGCCAGTGCCGGCGAAGTTCCGCGACCTTCCGGCTCGAAAAACAGAATCTCGCGAATAATCCGTAAGGTGTGCGAGCGCCCTTTCTTCGGCGGAATGAACAGCTCCACGCGGTCGGTGAAAAGGAGCAGGCCGACTTTGTCGTTGTTGCGGATGGCGCTGAAAGCGATCAGGCAGGCCACTTCAGCGGCCAGTTCGCGCTTCGATTGCGACGTGCTGCCGAAGTTTCCCGACGCGCTAACATCGACAATCAACATCACGCTGAGCTCGCGCTCTTCGGTGAACTTCTTCACGAACGCGGTGCCGAGACGCGCGGTCACATTCCAATCGATCGCGCGAATCTCATCACCCGGTTGATATTCGCGGACATCCTCGAAATTCATGCCGCGTCCTTTGAAGACGCTGTGATAATCGCCGGCGAACGCAGTCTCAACCAAACCGCGCGTTTTGATTTCGAGCGCGCGGATTTTCTTGAGGATCTCGACCGGTGTTTGTCGATCTTCGTTCATCGACCCTACGGCACCGGCAATCCGGCAAAGATTCGTTCGATGATCGTTTCGCTGGTGACCGCTTCCGCTTCGGCTTCGTAACTGACGATGATGCGATGACGCAACACATCGGCGCCGATGCTTTTCACATCCTGCGGCGTGACGTAGCCTCGTCCGTTTAGAAAGGCGTGCGCGCGCGCGCCGAGTGCGAGATAAATGGTCGCGCGGGGCGATGCGCCATAACGAATGAGCCCTTCGAGTCGCAAGTTATACGAAGCGGGTTCTCGCGTCGCCCAGACAACATCGACAATGTAATCCTTCACCCGTTCGTCGATGTAAATGCTGTTCACGACATCGCGCGCGGCGATGATCTGTTTTGGATCGACCACCGCGTTGACTTGCAAATCCGGCGCCGACGTCGCCATCAGATCGAGAATCTTGCGCTCCTCCGCTTTCTGCGGATAACCGACGTTCAACTTGAACATGAAACGATCGAGCTGCGCTTCCGGCAATTGATAGGTGCCTTCCTGCTCCAGCGGATTTTGCGTGGCGAGAACTAGAAATGGATCGGAGAGGGGATACGTCGTTTCGCCGATCGTCACCTGCCGTTCCTGCATCGCTTCGAGCAATGCACTCTGCACTTTGGCCGGCGCGCGATTGATTTCATCGGCCAAAATTAAATTTGAAAAAATTGGACCGAGCTTGGTCGTGAATTCGCCGCTACGCGGATTGTAAATGAGCGTGCCGAGCAGATCGGCCGGCAAAAGATCGGGCGTGAATTGCAAACGTTGGAAGCCGGTTTGAATGCACGCTGCCATCGTTTTCACGGTCAATGTCTTGGCCAATCCGGGGACGCCTTCGAGCAGGATGTGACCATTCGCGAGCAAGCCGAGCAAAAGCCGATCGACCAGATATTTTTGGCCGATCACGACGTGGCCGATTTGTTCGCGCACCGCCGGAATCCACTGACCCAGCTGCTGCACTTCCGCGGTGATTTCCTGAGTGGATTTCATTTGTCTGTGATGAGACAGGTTCGTTTAGGAAAATGTTCGAACTAACCTGAAGAGTGGCGCAAGCCTCTGGCTTGCGATTTATTTGGTCGCAAGCGGGACGCTTGCGCTACTTGTTCGACGCGCGGACGCAAAGCGATAAGCACGGGCAATCCCGGATACGGTTCGATCTCTCGAATCTGCGCTTCCAGATAACGGCCGTAGGTTTCACTTAATAGTCGCAAATCGTTCACGAAGAGAACGAACTGCGGCGGCTGGAGATGTCGATCTTGCGTTTCACCGCTGGCCTGCGCGGCGTAAAATAATTTCAACCGCTTGTTCGCTACCATCGGCGAAGGATTTGCCGCGAAGGCGGCGCGAAGCCGGCGATTGAGCACCCCGGTGCCGATTCTTTTACGAGCTGCGCCGCGCACTTGCTCGATCAAGCGAAACAAGCGATCGACATTTTCGCCGGTTTTGGCGGAGCCGATGAGGATCGGCGCGTAATCGAGAAAGAAAAGCCGCCCCTGCGTTTCCTCGACCAGTTCCTGGATTTTTTGTTTGGCCGCGCGCTTCGGTTTAACGAGGTCCCATTTATTCAAAACGACGATGCAAGGCTTGCGTGATTTTTGGATCAATCCGGCGATGCGTTTGTCCTGCGACGTCACGCCGCTGGTAAGATCGACAATCAACACGCAGAGGTCCGCGCGACGAATACTGCGCTCGGCTCGCATGACGCTGAACACTTCCACCGAAGTCGAATGCGCGCCGCGCCGCCGAATGCCGGCGGTGTCGATAAACGTGAATCGCTCCTCGCCGCGTTCATACAGGATGTCGACGGCGTCGCGCGTAGTTCCGGCCAATTCGCTGACGATGGCGCGTTTGCTTTGCAAAATGGAATTGATGAGTGACGACTTGCCGACATTCGGCCGACCGATGATCGCCAGCGCGATTGGCTTTTCCTTTTCCGGCTCCGTTGCTTCGCTTTCCGTGGCCGGGAGAAGATCGACAATGTCTTCGAGCAAACCGGGAGTCCCGCGACCGTGCGCGGCACTGATGCAAACACTGTGTTTAAAACCTAACGAATCAAACTCGACCGCGCGATCTTCGTGTTTGTCATCGTCGATCTTGTTGACGACAAGAATGAGTGGTTTGCGCGAGCGGCGTAGCAATTGCGCGAGTTCCTGGTCGAGCGGCGACAATCCGCTTTTGGCGTCGACCACGAAAAGCAAAACGTCGCTGTCGTGAATCGCTTCTTCGACAACGCGCCGGACGTCTTTCGTTAATTCCGATTCGCCCGCGCCCGCGATACCGCCCGTGTCCCACAACGTAAACGGCCGGCGCCCGCGCGTGCACGGCGCGGAAATACGATCGCGCGTAATGCCCGGTTGGTCGTGCACGATGGCGATGGTGCGACCAGCCAGGCGATTAAAGAGCGCGGACTTGCCGACGTTAGGCCGGCCGACGATGGCGACGTTCATGAGAAGACGATATCGATCTTAGTCGCGCTTCTGCGCGTGGGCGTGGCCTCCGGCCTGCAATTGGCGCATGCCGTTCATCACATAGATGACACCGGAAGCTGCTGTGAAAAATCCGGCGGCGACGACGATCCAAAATAATGGGAGGAAGCGCAGTTGCAACATTACCCAGGCGATGGCCGCCATTTGTAAAACGGTGGCGACTTTACCGACCCAGCTCGGTCTCACGAGTACGTTGCCGTTGAGTAAATGCAGCACGGCCGAGCCGACCAAAATAACGGCGTCGCGCGTGATCACGAGAATCGGAAACCACATCGGAAATTTGCCGTAGTTAGGATCGACATCGCTCCAGTTGGCGATGCTCAACGTGATGATGCCGGCGAGGAGCAAACCTTTGTCCGCAATCGGATCGAGAATAACGCCGAGGTCGCTCCGCTGATTGTAGCGCCGCGCGACATAGCCATCGAGACCGTCGCTGACCGCGGCCGCTAGAAAAATGGCGATGGCGGCGAAGCGTTGCCACTCCTGCGGCTCTCCGCGTTGCACACTCGCGCCATAATAGATCGACATGGTGACGAAGAGCGGAATCATTAAAATCCGCACGATGGTGATCTTGTTCGCGGTCGTCATCAGTGAAGCCACGAATTTAGTGTAGGGCGTTTCTGGGAAACGCCAACGGTGCACGCGGCGACCGCCTGCTGGCGTCGCTGAAAACATTTTCGCTGCGGCAGGAGGTGAGTAGAATGCAGCGTTCCAAAAGCCGATGTGGCGAAATGGCAGACGCAACGGACTTAAAATCCGTTGGGCTTAACCG
>JBDUDM010000156.1:0-3428 GCA_040002925.1 Spartobacteria bacterium
GCGCCTTCGATTTCACCGACTTGAATCGGGCCATCACTGATCGAGGCGCCGGGCAAGAGTCCGTTCGTGAATGCGAGCGTGTAAACGAAAGGCTTAAAGGCGGAGCCAACCTGGCGATTGGCCGGCGATAATGCGCGATTGAATTTGCTCTGCGCATAATCGCGCCCTCCGACGAGCCCGCGAATGCCGCCACTAGCGTTGTCGATGGCCACGACCGCGCCTTCGAGATAAGGCATGGAAGAATCTTCGCCGCTATCGGGCGGCTGATAACTCGCCTTCAGTGGGTGATGGAAATTGGATTGATGCTCGATTTTCGTGAGCTGCGTTTCGAGCGCTTGCTGCGCCGCGTTTTGCACGGCCGGATCGAGCGTGGTGTAAATAAACATCCCGCCATTATCGATCTGCTCCTGCGTTAGAATCGTATTCAAATCGCGCTGAACCGCGTCCATGGCGTAATTCTCCTGGATCTGCAGTAGCCGTTTCGGATGGGTATTTATCTTTGCCTGCCTCGCCTGGTTCGCGTCCGCCGCTGAGATTTTTTTCAACTCAACCATGCGCGCGAGAACGGTGTCGCGTTGCGCGGCCGCGCCTTCGGGATTTTTCAGCGGCGAAAAACGATTGGGACTGCGAATCAATCCGGCCAGCAAAGCGGCTTCCGACAGATCTAACTTCGCCGCGTTCTTGCCGAAGTAAGCCTGGGATGCGGTTTCTACTCCGTAGCATCCGGCACCAAAATAAATCCGATTGATGTAAAGCTCGAGGATTTGTTGCTTGGTGAATTTTTCCTCGATGCGCAGCGCCACCATCGCTTCCAAAATTTTCCGGTTAATGGTGTGACCGCCGAGCGGAAGGCTGTTGCGCGCGAGCTGCTGGGTAATGCTGCTGGCGCCTTCCTTGGCAGAGTGGCTGGTGATATCGCGCGCGACCGCGCGCAAAATTCCGCGCCAATCAATCCCAGGATGCTGGAAAAAGCGCGTGTCTTCACGGGCGAGCAATGCATCGACGAAGAACGGGGAAATTTCGTTTAGCGAAACCTTGAGCCGATTCGCGCCGGCCAGCCGGCTATAAATCCTTCCATCGACATCGAAGACGGTATTGCGCTCTGGCATTTCGCCCACCTTCTTCATGTCGAAGGTCGCAGCCCATCCGGCGTAAAAAAGAAAAACCGCGACGCCCGCACCGCAGATCAACAGCAGCAGCGAGATTTTCCAGCCGTAGCTAAAAAGTTTGCTGGCGAAAAATTTCCTGCCGCCGCTTTTCGCGCGCGCGAACAATTTCATCCAGCGCTATCCGAAGGAACGCGATTACAAACGCAGCTTTACTTCGCTCTCGTGCATCTCCGTCGGGCACGGGGCGTTGAGCGGAACGCCCGCATCCGCTGCGCTGGGCGCGACGACGTTATTGTCGATCAAGAATTTTTCGACCTCTTCGCCGCTGACATCGGGAAGCATCTTGCCGTTAATCTCCACACAAGGCGAAAGCGGTTGGCCGCTTTTTGTTTCCATCTCCCAGCGAAAAGCCGGGTTCTGGATGATGTCTTTCTCGGTGAAAGGAAGATCGTATTTCGCGAACACGGCGCGGACGCCGGCGCTCCATCCACAATGCGTTTTTAAGTAAGCGGTGATTTCGGGCTTCTGCATCAGCGAACATACCACGAAGCAATGAAAGATCGACAATCGATCCTGTTTTCACCGATAAAAAGCCCTGCCGGGAATCCCGCCCCTTCCCTTACGCCGTTTCGTGGCGGGACCCCGGCGCCCTAAATTTTCTGCCGCAACGGCCGCATCGATTGGGTGAGCTTTTGTAATCCGAGCTCGAGCCGTGTCTTCACCGTACCGAGCGGAGTGCGCGTCGCGGAGGCGATCTCGCGATGAGTCAGTCCGCTAAAGAAAGAAAGGTGAATCGCCTGGCGCTGAGGCAACGGCAACCGTCGCAATTGTTTTTCTAAAAATGTTTTCAAGTCCGTGCGCGAGACTTCTTCGTTGCCGGAAACGCTGCGGCGACCGAGCGGCAATTGCACCTGCTCGGTAAACCGATCCTTCGCCCGGCCATAGGCCTGCCGCCGCCGGACCCGATCGATCGCGCGCCGTCGCGCCAAAGTCACAACCCAACCGAGTGGCCGGCCCGCTTTCGGCGAGTAATGATTCGCCTCCTTCCAAATCTGAATCATGATTTCCTGCAGCACGTCGTCCGTATCGGATTCCTCGTGGACCACATTGCCAATGACGGACTTGAGCCGCGTGCCATAACGCCGATGCAATTCCTGCAAGGCCGATTGCTCGCGACTCGTGATCGCGCTCATGAGCGATTCATCCGTGGCATCCGACATGGCGCAGTAATCGAGACAAGGCTTGATCATGTGAGTGACTGGCTGAGCACCAACATCAGCATGCGATGAGCGCAAACATATCGGCGCGGACGCCGGTCACGCAGTAGGGTAAATCCCTATGGAATGAAAATCGCGACCTGAGCGGAGAGCCGCGCGTGCCTGGCAAATTTCCGCATGCGCGCGCGGATCGACACCGGTGCCGTGTCCGAAATGCGTTTGTTAGGCGAAGGCGCGGCCGGCGTCTCATTCGCTTTCATCGCAGTCGCTTTCAGCACTTCTGTCGTCGGCATCACCCAGTCCATCGGGATGGAAGGGCAACCATCAGTCGGGCACGCCAGACGCAACGGCCCGCTTGGCCGTGAGCCGCCGAGCAGCTCAATCTCGCCGCCGGAAATCAGTTTGCCGCAGCCGAGACAGTAGCGTTTCTCATCGAGCGAACGCCAACGCCGATGCTGATCGAGACGTTGCAACGCTTCCAGCTTTTCTTCGTCGGAAACTCGGACGCGAGGTAGACGCGACATAAAACACGAGAATGCCAGAGCGCGTCCGGCGATCAATCAGCGCGGCGATTGACGCATCCATAGGTCGAAATCTTAAGTGGCTTCGTTGTCGAAGCGAAAG
This sequence comes from Spartobacteria bacterium, assembly GCA_040002925.1. Taxonomy (GTDB): domain Bacteria; phylum Verrucomicrobiota; class Verrucomicrobiia; order Chthoniobacterales; family UBA10450; genus JAJPGZ01. The sequence continues at coordinate 2,951 of JBDUDM010000156.1, forward strand.
CCGGGGATTCCGAACCCAAAACCGCCTGGGACTTTACCCGTCCACTAACATTGTTTTCGACCCGTGAAGTAAGCGCGGCTCGGTTTGTATTTAAACAAAAGCCAGAGCGCGATCGCGCCGACGAATGTCGCATTAAGCACGGCGCGTAATCCGAGCGTCCACGGAATGGCGCCGACCAATGCGCAGCCGATTCCGTAGATAATGATGAGTGGCCAGATGCACATGAATGGAATCCCCGCCCACTGGCGGTGGCATTTCAACGCGATGGCGGTGAGGCCCATCAATATCGAAACCGTGGCGACGAGGGGCGCGGCGATGGTGAGCCATTGTGCGCGCGTGACCGGCATTCCGCCCATCGAATAACCGCCGACGAAGCGGCCAAGATCGACAATCACCAGAACGATGCCGAGCGCGGCGCCGATGGCGTAGATGGCGCAAAACCACATCAGGAATGTGAGTGCGCGCGGTCGGGTCATTG
>JBDUDM010000010.1:0-34834 GCA_040002925.1 Spartobacteria bacterium
CGACGCCGCTTTACTTGGCCGAACGCCTAACGAGCAAGCTCGGCGGCGCCAAAATCTATCTGAAGCGCGAAGATTTGCTTCACACCGGCGCGCACAAGATCAACAACGCGCTCGGCCAAATCCTGCTCGCGCAACGCATGGGCAAAAAGCGCATCATCGCCGAAACCGGCGCCGGCCAGCACGGTGTCGCCACCGCCACGGTCGCAGCGCGTTTCGGCTGCGAATGCGTCATCTACATGGGCAAGATCGACATGGAACGTCAGGCGCTCAACGTCGCGCGCATGAAATTTCTCGGCGCCAAAGTTGTTCCGGTCACCGCCGGACAGGCCACGTTGAAAGAAGCGATCAGCGAAGCGATGCGCGATTGGGTCACGAACGTGCGCACGACTCATTACATCTTGGGCTCGGCTCTCGGCGCGCATCCGTACCCCATGATGGTGCGCGATTTCCACCGCGTCATCGGCATTGAAGCGCGCCGGCAAATCCTCGAACGCGAGGAACGCCTTCCCGATTTGTTAGTCGCGTGTGTCGGTGGCGGCAGCAACGCGATCGGGCTCTTCCATCCTTTTTTGCAAGATCGACATGTTCGAATGATCGGCGTCGAAGCCGGTGGCGAAGGAATTCAAACCGGCAAACACGCGGCGCGTTTTCAAACTGGCCGGCTCGGCGTGTTGCAAGGCACGCAGACATTTCTGCTCGCGAACGAGGACGGCCAAATCGAGCTCACCCATTCCGTTTCCGCCGGACTCGATTACGCCGCGGTCGGTCCGGAACACAGTTACCTACGCGATCTTGGCCGTGTCGATTACACATTCGCCACTGATGACGAAGCGCTCGCTGCATTTCGCACGCTCGCCGAAACGGAAGGAATCATTCCCGCGCTCGAAACCGCCCACGCGATTGCTTACGTCTTGAAGACAAAGTTGCCGCGCGATCAAATCGTAATCGTCAGTTGCTCGGGCCGCGGAGATAAAGATGTCGATCAAGCGGCGACTCGGTTAGGAGTGAATCAATGAGAAGTATGACCGGTTACGGCCGCGGCGAGAGCGATCACGCCGGCGCGAAGGTGAGTGTCGAGGTCAATTCGGTGAATCGAAAGCAGAGCGACATCGTGGTGAATCTTCCGCGCGATCTGACCGAGCTCGAGCCGCGCATCCGTCAGACGATCAACGAAAGCATTTCGCGCGGCCGCACCAATGTCAGCGTGAACCTGCACAGCGGGCCTAACGGATCGCGCAAGCTCGCGCTCGATGTCGATCTTGCGCGGTCGTATCACGATGCGATGCAGGCGTTGCAAAAGGAATTGAGCGCGCCGGGCGAGATCACCATCGGCACGATTTTGCAGGCGCCGGGCGTGATGCGTTTGCCCGAAGAGACGATCGACGCGGACGAGGCATGGCCCGCGGTCGATCGCGCGCTCCGCTCGGCTCTCGCTGATCTGATCAAGATGCGCGAGCGCGAAGGCAAACATCTGGCCAAGGATTTGATTCATCGGCTGAAAGAGGTCCGGAAAAATTTAAAGGAAGTCCGCGCGCTTCATCCCGACGTGGTGAAAAAATATCGGACGACGCTAAAGGAACGCATCGACAAAGCCGGTCTGCCGATTCCAAGTGACGACGAGCGTTTACTCAAAGAGATTTCATTCTTCGCCGATCGCTCCGATGTGTCGGAGGAATTGACGCGGCTGGATAGTCACCTCGCGCAGTTCGCGCATCATCTGCGCAAGAACGAGCCGGTCGGCCGCACCCTTGAATTCATCACCCAGGAAATATTTCGCGAACTGAACACGCTCGGCGCGAAAGCAAACGACGCCGCCATTTCGCAACGCGTCGTCGCGTGCAAAGCTGAGCTCGAGAAAATCCGCGAACAAATCCAAAACCTTGAGTAACCAATTTAGCCGCTCCGGAATCCTGTTCGTTATCTCCGCGCCATCGGGCGCGGGCAAAACCACGCTGGTCGAGGCGCTGCGCGAAACGCCGGACTCGGTTTATTCGGTTTCGTGCACAACGCGGCCAGCGCGGGCGGGCGAGATCGCTGGCGAAGACTATCAATTCGTTTCCAAACCAGATTTCTTAGCGCGAGTTAAAGCGGGCGAGTTTTTGGAACACGCCCAGGTGCACGGTCATTACTACGGAACGCTCAAAACGACATTGCTGAAAAACCTAACGAAGGGCGTCGATGTCTTGATCGACATCGACACGCAGGGCGCGGCCGCGATCCGGAATTGTGGCGACGAGTTCATCCGCCGCTCGCTGGCGGACGTTTTCATCATGCCGCCGGACCTAGATGAATTGCGGCGGCGGCTAACGAAGCGCGGCACCGAGACCGAGCAACAAATCGACCTGCGTCTCGTGACGGCGTCGCGCGAAATGGAACTCTGGCGCGATTACCGCTACACTATCATCAGCAAATCGATGGAGGAGGATTTGCAGAAGTTTCGACACATCATGGGAGCGGAACGTTATTTGAGCCGAAGACTCGCGCAAGGGTAGCTGCGGAAAGAGAATTGTAGGGGACGCTGCTAGCGTCCCATCGCTAGACGGGAAGCTGGCAGCTTCCCCTACAATGAATTAGTGAATAGATTGTCGATCTTACGATGGAAAAAAACGGCAAACGCAAAACGGAAAAAGCAGCGCGCAAAGTTCTGCCGATTCGCGCGGGCTCGAAAACGATTGTCCTCGGCGTAACGGGTTCGATCGCCGCTTACAAATCGGCTGAGCTCGCCAGCCTGCTTGTGAAACAAGGCCACGACGTTTTCGTGGTGATGACGCAGGACGCGGCAGAATTCATCACGCCGCTGACGTTGCAGACGCTTTCGAAGAATCCGGTCACCACCAGTTTCTATGACGAAAAAGAAAACTGGCGGCCTGGTCACATCGCGCTGGCCGATCGCGCCAATCTTCTGCTTGTCGCGCCGGCGACTGCAAATGTGATTGCCGAGCTGGCGCACGGCCTGGCGAACCATCCGCTCACCGCCATCGCGCTGGCGACGCGCGCGCCCATTCTCCTCGCGCCGGCCATGAATGGAAAAATGTGGGAACACGCCGCAACGCAAGCGAACGTCGCGCTCCTGAAAACGCGCGGTGTCGATTTCATCGGGCCGGAAGAAGGAATGCTCGCGTGCGGTTATGAAGGCGTCGGGCGTCTTTGGAAAGTGGATGACATCGCTTTCCGCGCCGAGTTCCTGCTCGCGCGGCAGGAAAATTTGATCGCGTGAAATTCCTCGTCACGGCCGGGCCCACGCGCGAGCCAATCGATCCGGTCCGCTACCTCAGCAATCGGTCTTCCGGGAAAATGGGTTATGCCATCGCGGAAGCGGCGGCCGAAGCCGGGCACGAAGTCGTTTTGATTTCCGGACCAGTAGATGTCGATCTTGCGCGCGGCGTGGAAATCGTCCCGGTCACCACGAGCGACGAAATGTTCGAAGCCGTTCAACAACGCGCAGCCGCCTGCGATGTCTGCGTGTTGTGCGCGGCGGTCGCGGATTACAAACCCGCGAACGTCGCCGCGCAAAAAATCAAAAAGCAGAATGCGGCACTTTCGCTGGAGTTGATACCGACGCGCGATATCCTCGCCTCACTCGGCGCACAAGATCGACAATTCCTTTTGGTTGGCTTCGCCGCGGAGACTAACGACCTCGAAGAAAACGCCCGAAAGAAACGGCGAACGAAGAATTGCGACATCGTGGTGGCTAACGACGTTAGCCGCGCCGATTCCGGAATGGAGAGCGACGACAATGAAGTGACAGTTTTGTTTCGCGGCGGCGAAAAGAAGGAAATATCGCGCGCTCCCAAAAAAAATATCGCGCGCGAGCTCGTAAAACTTTTTGCAAACATGCGCGAAAATTGTTTGACAAAAAAACTGTGCTGATTACTTCAACGTTTAGTGAAGTTGAATTATTTCTTCACCAACCCTCCGCAATTGCGGATTGAAAGGGGGGAATAGTCGATGCCAGCAAAGAAAAAGAAAGCAGCCAAGAAAAAGGCCGCGAAGAAAAAAAGGCACTAACGCCACGCGACCCCTAACGACTCTGGAAATTTCTTTCGGAGTCACATCCCAACCTTCAACCCGGGAGGAGAATTTATTTTCCTCCCGGTTTTTTTCTGGTTGAGCGGTTGATAGGTTGAGCCGTTAAGAGGAACGGCTACTCTGATTTCATCTCAACCTTTCAACTCCTCAACCCCTCAACACTTTCATGACCCACTACGCTGATGCGGCGGAGGAAGCGGCTCGTGCCGCCGGCGCGCTGCTCCGCGATGGTTTTCACCGCCCGCGCCAGGTCAACGCCGCCGAAGCGCACGACATCAAGTTACAGATCGACATCGATACCCAGGATTTGATCACGAAATCCTTGCTCGAGAAATTTCCCGAGCACGCGCTTTATGGCGAAGAAGGAATCGTCGGCGATCAATCGAGCGATTACCAATGGGTCGTCGACCCACTCGACGGCACGGTGAATTTTTTCTACGGCATCCCGCATTTCTGTGTGTCGATCGCGCTGCGCTTCAAAGGCGAGATCATGGTCGGCATTATTTACGATCCGATGCGCGAAGAACTCTGGCGCGGAGAAAAAGGAGAGAAGCCGACTTTGAACGGAAAAGAATTTCGCGTGAGCGATCGCGCCGATTTGGCGGAATCGGTGGTCTCGGTCGGCTTGTCGAAAACAGCGGCAACGATCGAAACTGGTATGCCGGTGTTACAAGATATGGTCCAGCGCGTGCGCAAATGCCGCATGTACGGTAGCGCTGCGCTCGACATGGCTTACGTCGCCTGTGGACGCTTCGACGCTTACATCGAACAAGGAATCAGTTTGTGGGACATCGCCGCCGGTTGGATTTTGATCGAGACTGCCGGCGGCACGGTCGATATGCGGCCGCGCACCGACATGAAAGATAAATACAGCGTGATCGCGTCCAACGGCGTGATTGATTTAAAATTGTGACAACGCGCTGCGGCATCGGCTACGACGTGCATCGTCTCGCGCAAGATCGACAATTGATTCTCGGCGGTGTGACAATTCCGCATTCGGCCGGACTCGATGGACATTCCGATGCGGATGTTTTGTCGCACGCGATTGCGGACGCGCTGCTCGGGGCGATCGGCGCGGGCGATATCGGCGAACATTTTCCGAACACGGACGAATCGATCCGCGGAATCAGCAGTATCGAAATTCTGAAACGCGTCGCTGCCGTTTTGAAGTCGAAGAAGTCTCGCGCAGTGAATGTCGATGCCACGGTGATCGCCGAGGCACCCAAGATCATGCCGCACGCCGCGGCGATGCGAAAAAAGATCGCGGATGCGATCGGCCTTCCGGAAGCGAGCGTGAGCATCAAGGCGACGACGAACGAGATGCTCGGCGCAATCGGTCGCGGCGAAGGCATTGCCGCGATGGCGGTAGCGACAGTCGAGCAGGAATAGCGCATGGCGCTGCGCTTCTTTAATACTTACTCGCGGCAGCTGGAGGATTTCGCGCCGCGCGATCCGACTTCCCGCAAGATCGACATGTACACCTGCGGGCCGACTGTTTACAGCCGCGCCCACATCGGAAACTTTCGTTCCTATATCTTCGAGGATTTGCTCCAGCGCCATCTGGAAGCGCGCGGCTACCAAGTGCATCGCGTGATGAACCTGACCGACGTGGATGACAAAACGATTCGCGGCGCGCGCACGGCCGGCATGCCGCTGTCGCAGTTCACCGCGCCGTTCAAGCAGGCGTTTTTCGAAGATTGCGAAACATTGCGGATCAAAGCCGCGGATGAATTCCCGGCCGCGACCGATCAGCGTTACATCGACAAGATGATCTCGATGATCGGGACGCTGATTAGTCGAGACCTCGCTTATCAAGCGGACGACAAGTCGGTTTACTTTCGCATCAAGAACTTCGCGGAATACGGGAAGCTAGCGCATTTCGATCTGGAGCAATTGCAATCGACCGGGCGGGTGAAGAACGACGAGTACGACAAGGAACACGTGGGCGACTTCGCGCTTTGGAAGGCGTGGGACGCGGAAGACGGCGAGGTCGGCTGGGAAAGTCCGTGGGGGCGTGGCCGGCCGGGCTGGCACATCGAGTGCAGCGCGATGGCGACGGCGTTGTTAGGCGATGAGATCGACATCCATTGCGGCGGGGTGGACAACATTTTTCCGCATCACGAAGCGGAGATCGCGCAAAGCGAAGGCGTGACCGGGAAGAAATTCGTGCGCTACTGGCTGCATTGCGAACATCTGCTGGTCGACGGGCAGAAAATGTCGAAGTCGCTCGGGAATTTTTACACGCTGGCGGATGTGCTTGAGCGCGGCTACACCGGCCGCGAGATGCGTTATGCACTTTTGCGGGTGCGTTACAAATTGCCGCTGAACTTTACTTGGGAAGGAATGAAGGAGGCGCGCGAGTCGCTCGGACGTATCGACGAGTGGTTGGAGCGGCTTCGTGCTAAGGCGGAAGAAAAAGAAAACGCTCAACGTTCAACGCCCAACGCCCAACGCCCAATAGAAGACCAGATGGGATTTGAAGAAGCGCTTGATGACAACCTGAACATTTCCGGCGCGCTCGGATTTTTGTTTGAGACAATCCGGGAGACGAATCGCGCGATGGACAGCGGCGAGCTCGACGCCGCGAAGGCGAAAGCGTGGCTGAATTGGTGGGAGCGCATCAACAAAGTGCTGGATCTCGAGGGCGACGCCGCGGCGTTTCCGGCCGAAATCGCGCAACTGGCGGACGAGCGGGAACGCGCGAGGCTTGCAAAAGATTGGAAGAAAAGTGATGAATTGCGCGACCAGCTCAGCGCGCTCGGGTGGGAAGTGCGGGATACCAAGGATGGGCGGAAGATCACGAAACGCGCCGGTGCTTAGATCGACAAGATGTTTTCCCCTGCTGAATTTCTAACCCTGGAACACTCGGCTCACTCGAAGCTGTTCGAAAACCAGAAATACGTTTGGGACGCGCTCAAACAAATCTCGAGCTATCTGAAATTTCGCCTCAAGCCCGCGGTGATGGGGGAATTGTTAGGCAAACCCTACATTAGCAACCACGTCTTCGTCGGCGCCGGCACAATTGTCGAGCAAGGCGCGATGTTGAAAGGCCCGGCGTGGATCGGGCAAAATTGTCATATTCGCAGCGGCTGTTACGTGCGCGAGAATGTCATCGTCGGCGATGGCGTGGTGATGGGAAATTCCTGCGAGTTCAAGAACTCCATTCTCTTCGACGAGGTCCAAGTGCCGCATTTCAACTACGTGGGCGATTCCATTCTCGGCTATCGGGCGCATCTGGGCGCGGGAGTGATTCTTTCGAATGTAAAACTTGATCATCGCGAGATCAGCGTGGCCGCGACGGATGGACAGATCGCCACCGGCCTAACGAAGTTCGGCGCCATCATCGGCGACCGGACTGAGATCGGTTGCAACGCCGTGATTAATCCCGGCTCGGTTCTCGGACGTGATTGCCTCATTTATCCGGGCGCGAATTTCCGCGGCGTCCTCCCCGATAGCAGCGTGGTCAAGGTTCGCCAGCAGCTGCAAGTGCTGACGCGGCGCGATCAGCCGCAGAGCTAGTCGTGTTTCTTCGGCAGCGGCGGTTTGTTTTTGATCCAGCCGAAATGGTAGAGATGGTGCGCAAACCAGAGCGGCGCGTCCGGATCGAAAACCTGGCGCGCTTTGTCGATCCAGTCCTGCGCCTCGGATTTTTTATCGTGCGCGAAGGCCCAGGCGGCCTGTGCGTAATAGTAAGCAGGCGTCTCGGTCGGAAAGGTGATTCCCTGCAACACTTCCTGCGCATGACCTTCCTTGTGTTCCCCTAAGTAAGTTAGCAACACGCCGAAGCGAAGGCGTTCGTTAGCCACCAGGATATTCGTTTCACCCAAGAGGCCCTGATAGACTTCACGCGCTTCCGCGAATTTCTTCTGACGCAACAACACGTCGCCGTCGTGAAGGCGCGGCGCGAAAGTATTCGCCTGACCTGATGCGCGTCGGCGAATGCCTTTCTCGCTTCGTCGAATTTTTGCTGCTCCAGGTAAATGCAGCCGCGAAGATCGAGCGACGCGACCGTGGGCGGTGAAGATTTGTCGAAACGATCCAACGTTGCCACAGCCGCATCAAATTTTTTCCTGCTGATACTCGCGCGTGGCGGAGGCGAGATCTTTTGGCATCGCTCGACTGCACGCGGTCCCGATTAAGAGCGCGAGGAGGGAAACGAAAATGAAACGGATGGGCGGGGATTCGAACCCCGGGTGCCTTTCGGCACACACGCTTTCCAGGCGTGCACAATAGACCGCTCTGTCACCCATCCATGGCAAGATCGACATCGTAAAAAGCAGTTTACCCGCGAGACGACTGTAGGGAAGCTGCCAGCTTCCCAGTTATTCGGTCGGGACGCTAACAGCGTCCCCTACAGCTGCAAGCGCCGGAACAATTCATCGAGCGGCAATTGGATGCCGATGAAAAATTCGCCGAAGTCCGCGTACTCGGCGCTGACCGGGTCGAAACGCATTTTGTAAACGATTGCTTTAATCTGGAAAGTGTCGCGCGCAAACAAGGTCACGCCCCACTCCGCGTCATCGAGTCCGGTCGAGCCCGTGATGAGTTGCTTCACTTTGCCGGCGAAAGAACGGCCGACGGTGGCGTGTCCTTTCATCAAGCTGCGCCGCTCCTCATATGGCAGCGCATACCAATTCCGCTGCTCGCCGCGGCGCTTGTTCATATTATAGAAACAAACGACCGGCCAATCCGGCAGCGTCGGGTAAACGCGGTCCTGCCGATAATGTTTCATGCGGTCGCGGAACGTGGCCAATGCTTCCTGCAACTTGGCGGCGTCTTTTTTTGTTTCGGCGTCGAGCGTTTGCGCGAATTCTTCTTCCGTCGTCATGTATTCGCTCTCTTCCGTGAGCGAGAGGTAGCTGTAGACCGGCGTAAGCACATCCGGGCCTAACGAGATCGAAAGTTGCTTGTCGATCTTGTTGGCCGTTTGCAGATCGGGCGTGATTAACATGAAGCCGAGATCGGCTTTCGACGTGACCACGCTGAGGGTAAGGAGCTGCGTTAATTCCGTCGCGCGAATTTCCTGCACGAGCGCGGTGAGGTTTGTCTTGGCCTCATTCTGCTCCTCGCGGCTGAGCAACTGCCATTGCCCATACTCGATGCGGTAATACAAGTGCAGGCAATGCCAGCCTTCTTCGGGAATGAGCATCGTGTTCTTGTCCGTCATCGCGTTAGTCTCTGCTCCGCCGTCCCGGGGTCAACCGCGAATGAAGATGTCGATCTTACGCGCGAACGGCGGGTTCGGCCTGCGGCAGGTGCGGGATGCAATACTCCTCGCCGTCGCGGGCGACGCGGAATTCGAGATTCGCATCGGTCTGCTCAGTCGCGCCGCAGGTTTTGCATTTGTGTAGCGGTTCGGCTTCGCCGCGGATTTCGCCTTCGAATCGACGCTTGCGGGTCGACACATCGCGGCGATGTCGCGCGTCATTGATAATTTCCGGCCCGAAGAAGATGAGATAATTACTGAGCGCAGCGATGAGTGACATGCGGTAGGCCATCGAGCCGGTAAAAAATCCGAAGATGAGGAACGCGCCCATGATCCACGCGATCCATTTGATTTTCAGCGGCAGAACGAACAGGACATAGATGACCTCGTCGGGATAGAAGCGCGCGAAGGCGTAGAAAAGAGATGCCATGAGCATGCCGTTTGAGAATTCGCTGCCGAAGAAAAAGGCGGCGGCAGTTGTGCCGATCATGCCGATGAGGAAATAAAGCGTGAGCTGAAACGCGCCGATCGCGCGTTCAAGTCCCTGGCCGATCCACCAAAGAAACCAGAGCGCGAAAAGAATCCACCACGGGCTCAAGGTTGAGGGAATGAAAATGTAAGTGAAGAGCCGCCAGATTTCGCCGTGGCGAATCCGCGCTGGATCGAGATAGAGCATCGCCAGAAAATCGGGAACGAGGTAGGCCAACCCGAAAACGAGCGCGGTGAAGCCGACCAGAATGCGAGGCAGACCGGGAATGGCGATGAAGCCGATGCGACGTTCGAGTTTATCCAGCCAGCTCATCTCGCGGAAAGTAGCGCAAGCCGCAGGCTTGCACCACAATCGTCCGAGTCTAGCTTGGCGGCAGTGAGCGAGGCCGCACAAAAAAAGACGCCGTTGTACGATGAGCATGTGCGGCGCGGCGCGAAAATGATTCCGTTCGGCGATTGGATCATGCCGGTGCAATACAGCGGTATCGTGGACGAACATCACGCCGTGCGAAAAAACATCGGGATGTTCGACATCTCGCACATGGGACAATTGATTGTCGATGGTGCGGCCGCGGCGGGTTGGTTGAACACGATGCTGACGAACAACATCGAGAAGCTGCAAGTCGGTCAGGGCCAATACACTTTTCTGCTCAACGAAGCCGCTGGAATCATCGACGACTTGATCGCGTATCGAATCGCGGATCATAGATTTCTGCTCGTCGTCAATGCATCGCGCGCGGAAGAAGATTTCGACTGGTTAGATCGACATCGTCCGGAGGATCTTCGCCTCGGCGATCGCAGCGCATATTTCGGCGGCGTCGCGATTCAGGGTCCGCGCGTGAACGAGCTCCTTATCGATCTTCCCACGCGAAATCACATCGTCGATGTGGAACTGGATGGAATGTCGGTCTCGATCGCGCGGACGGGTTACACCGGCGAAGACGGCGTTGAAGTTTTTTTCGGCGCGAGCGACGCGGCGAAGTTTTGGAACACGGTTTTGGAAATCGGAGAAAAATTTGGGATCAAACCGTGCGGGCTCGGCGCGCGCGACACGTTGCGCTTGGAAATGTGTTATCCACTGAATGGCTCCGATCTTTCGCCGGAACGAAATCCGATCGAAGCCGGCCTGGGATTCTTTGTCGATCTTACGAAACCGAAATTCACCGGTCGCGATGTCTTGTTGAAGGTAAAGGAGAACGGCGCGGCGCAGAAACTCGCGGCGTTTCGCATGGAAGGAAAAGGGCCGCCGCCGCGTCCGCATTACGCCGTGTTTAATAACGGCGAGCGCATCGGCGAGGTGATGAGCGGGACGCTTTCGCCGAGCTTGAATTACGGAATCGGAATGGCTTACATCAACGCGCCGCAGGCGAAAGTGGGCACGAAGATCGACATCGAGATTCGCGGCAAAAAATTTCCGGCCATCATCGAAAAGAAACCGCTCTACAAAAAACAATCATGAACGTTCCCGACGATTTGCTTTACACCCAGAGTCACGAATGGATTAAGCGCGAAGGCGAAAATATCCGCGTCGGCATCACCGATCACGCGCAGGCGGAGCTGACCGATGTCGTGTTCGTCGAGCTGCCGAAGAAAGATCGACAAGTGAATGCGAAGGAAGCGATCGCGGTGGTGGAATCTGTGAAGGCCGCAAGCGACATTTATGCGCCAGTAAAAGGCACGGTCGTCGATGCGAACAAAGCGCTCGAATCAAATCCGGCGCTGGTGAACACCGACCCATTCGGCGAAGGCTGGCTCTACCTGCTCAAGATCGACAACGCCGACGATCTTAAGCAGTTGAAGGACGCGGCCACATATCGAACGCAGATCGGATAGAGATGACGTAACCTTCGCCGCGGCTTGTGTCCTGCTCCTTTTTAAGGCAATACTGTCGTTGTGAAGTTCGCAGTCGAAATCGAGCAAGAGACGGACGGACGCTGGATTGCGGAAATACCGCAGATTCCTGGCGCGATGGCTTACGGTAATTCGCGCGAAGAAGCTGTGGCGCGCGTCGAGGCGCTCGGATTACGTGTGCTCGCGGAGCGAATCGAGCAAGGCGAGAGCTCGCCAGAGATCGACCAAGTTTTCTCGGTAGCGGCCGCATGAGTCATTGGGGCTCGGCGAAAGCGCGCCGAGTTCTGGCTGCGCTGTTGCGGATCGGCTGGAATATCAAGCGCGAGTCTGGTGGCTCGCATCGGATTTTGTCGCGGTCGGGCTGGCCAGATGTCGTATTTGCGTTTCACGACGGCGAAGAGATCGGTCCGCGGATGCTCGCGCGTATCGCGAAGAAAACCGGGCTTACGCCTCAGGATTTATGACGCGGCGAAAGATCGACAATCAGTCTTTCCCAAAGAGCAGGTGCTCAACGCCGCGGAGGACCTCGTCGATCTTGACCGGCGCGGCGAAGAAGCTGTAACCGGACAAAATTCCGCCGGAGATCATTTCGCTTTCCGGTTTCAAACTGCTCAGGCAAACGAACGGAGTTTCCTGCAAGTTTGCGTCGGTCTGGATTTGTTTGGCGAGAAGCTCGCGATCGGCGCTGCCGGTGGCGGTGTCGACGAGGATGAGATCGGGCTGAAACCAGCGCGCGGAATGCAAGGCGAACTGGCTGTCGTGTTCTTCCTTGATCCAATACTTGCCGGTCTTTTCGAGCGCGCGTCTAACGAGCCGCGTGACGCCGGGTTCTTTGTCGATGAGCAGGATTTTTTTAGGGAATTTCATTTGTGGTTGGTTGATGTGTGAAGGAATTCCCAGCATCGGATGTGCCAGAGGGCAGTCGTGTGCGCTTCCAGCGCATGTTCATCGGCAGGATGCCGATGCCACGATTGTGTGCTTACCTTCCTAACGCGCGATGAATACCAAGGCGAAGCCAGCCGCGACCGGCCCGAATTTTGAAAGCGCGATGGAGCGACTGGAGTCGATCGTGGAGCAGATGGAGTCGGGCAAACTGGCGCTGGAAGATTTAATTGTGCGCTATGAGGAAGGAATGAATCTGGTAAAAATTTGTCAGGAACGACTTGCCAGCGCCGAACAAAGGATCGACATGATCGCTCGCAGTAATACGGGCAAGCCGGTGGTCAAACCGTTCGAGCCAGTGGAGGAACCCCCGCCCCAAACTGATGCAAAACAAAACGAAGGCGATGAAGTCAGACTCTTCTGAAACAAAACCAATCGGACGATTTCTCGACGGCATTCGCGGTCCGGCCGACATCAAGGCGTTGCGTGAACAAGATTTGCCTCAGCTCGCGCAGGAGGTGCGGGAGGAACTGGTCAGCGTCCTTTCGCAGACGGGTGGTCATCTCGGGCCGAACCTCGGGGTAGTCGAGTTAACGATCGCGCTGCATCGCGTATTCGAAACGCCGAAGGATCGCTTCGTGTTCGACGTGAGCCATCAGGGTTACGTCCACAAAATGTTTACCGGCCGACTGGATCGCATCTCGACGATGCGGCAATACCAGGGCCTCAACGGATTTTTGCTACGCACGGAAAGCGAGCACGATTGCTACGGCGCGGGACACGCGGGGACGGCGTTGTCGGCCGCGCTCGGCATGGCGGTCGGTCGCGATCTGCGCGGCGGTGACGAGCATGTCGTCGCGGTCGCGGGCGATGCGGCTTTCACCTGCGGCATCAGTTACGAAGCGTTGAACAATGCGAAGGCATCTACGAAGCGTTTCATCGTGGTGTTGAACGACAACGAATGGTCGATCGCGAAAAATGTGGGCGCGATCGCGTCGTATTTGAACAGCATCGCGACCAGTCCGACATTCTCGCATCTGCACGACAAGGCCCGGAGCTTCGTTAAAACGGTCGCCGGCAAATCGGTGGCGGAGTTCGCCCACAAAGTCGAAGAGAGCGTGAAGGGTTTGATTTTGCCGAGTGTGATTTTCGAGGAACTCGGGCTTCGCTATTATGGACCGATCGATGGTCACGATATCCCGCTGCTCACGCGAACATTCGAGTTTTTAAAGACGCAGGACGAGCCCGTGTTGCTCCACATCCTGACGAAAAAAGGCAAAGGCTACGAACCGGCGATCAAGCAGCCGGATAAATTTCACGGGCTCGGCAAATACAAACTCGAGACCGGCGAGACCGCGCCCACCGCGACGCCGACGTATTCGGAGATTATCGGCAAGACGCTCGCGAAATTCGCCGATTCCAATCAGAAAATCGTCACGATCACGGCCGCGATGCCGAGCGGAACGGGCCTGGCCCATTTCGAGAAGGCGCATCCGGACCGTTATTTCGACGTCGGGATTGCGGAGGAACACGCCGCGTTGTTCGCGTGCGGCCTAGCCACGCAAGGATTGAAACCGTTTCTCACGATTTACTCGACCTTCATGCAACGCGCTTACGACATGATCATTCACGACATCGCGTTGCAGAATCTGAACGTGGCGCTCTGCATGGATCGGGCGGGATTAAGCGGAGATGACGGGCCGACCCACCACGGCTTGTTCGACATCGGCTATCTCCGTCACGTCCCAAATTTCATCCACATGCAGCCGAAGGATGAAGATGAATTCGCCGACATGCTTTGGACGATGGCGAATTACAACGCCGGTCCGATCGCGGTGCGTTATCCGCGTGGTCCCGGCACCGGCGCGGTCCCGAAAGCGGAGCCGAAGCTCCTCGAGATCGGCAAAGCGGAAGTGGTGCAACATGGTCGACAGGTCGCGATCTTCGGACTCGGCAACATGTTCGAAATGGGGCAGGAAGCGGCCAAGATGCTCGAGGCCCAGGGAATTTCGGTCGCGCTCATTAATCCGCGTTGGATCAAACCGATCGATACCGGCACGCTCGAATTCTTTGCCCGCAGCGTCGATGTTGTTTGCACGCTGGAGGATCACGTTTTGCACAATGGATTCGGCTGCGCGGTGATGGAGCATCTTTATTCGCAGGGAATTCACACGCCGGTCGTGCGCATCGGGTGGCCGGATCAATTCGTCGAACACGGCACCATTCCGATCCTGCGCAAGAAACACGGCCTCACCGCCGAAGCGCTGGTCGAGAAGGTTTTGCCGATCCTGGGAAAGAAAAGCCAATCGACGGCCGCGTGATTCGCGCAGTGATTGTCGATCTTAGCGATTGTCGATCTAACGAACTGCGGCCATGAGTGCGATCGAAGCGCGCGGTCTGACGAAGATCTACCGCACCTACAAAAAGGAGCGCGGACTCTGGGGCTCGATCAAAGGATTAGTGAAGCGCAAGCTCGACGAGACGCGTGCGGCCGATCAGATTTCTTTTTCGATCGAGGAAGGCGAATTCGTTGGGTTCCTCGGCCCGAATGGCGCGGGCAAGACGACCGTTCTGAAAATGCTGTCGGGTTTGCTCAATCCGACATCCGGCGACGCGCGCGTGCTCGGATTTGTCCCGTGGGAACGCCGCAACGAAATGAAGCGCCAATTCAGTCTGCTGATGGGTCAGAAGAATGCGCTCTGGTGGGATTTGCCCGCCCAGGAATCGCTTGAGCTGAACCGCGCCATTTACGGGATAGATCGACAACGATTCAATAAAATCGTCGGTGGCCTGGCCGAACTCCTCGAAGTCGAAGACAAGATGAACGTGATGGTGCGCGAGCTCTCGTTAGGCGAGCGCATGAAAATGGAACTTATCTCGGCGCTCATCCACGAGCCGCGCGTGCTCTTTCTCGATGAGCCCACCATCGGTCTCGATGTGGTCAGCCAAAAGCGAGTGCGCGAATTTTTGCGCGTCTACAATCAGCAAAAGCGCATCGTTACGTTGTTGACTAGTCATTACATGCAGGACATCGAGGAGCTTTGTCATCGCGTGCTCATTATCGATCACGGTAAAATCTTTTTCGACGGTCCGCTCAGCGATATCATCGATCGCTTCTCGGGCTACAAAATCGTCGGTCTCACCTTCGAGAAACAGGACCAGGCGCGCGATTATTCTCAGTTCGGCGAAGTGGTCGAGCAAACGCCCGCTTCGGTGCGTTTGAAAGTTCCGCGGGCGAAAGTCACCGACGTTTGCCGGAAGCTGCTCGATGCGTGCAACGTCACCGACATCAATGTGCAGGAACTGCCGGTCGAAGAAGTGATCCGCCAATTATTCGGCGAAAGAAGCGCACTGGCGCAGGCCAACGGCGAAAAGACGGCCGCGGTTTAACGGCGCGTAAGCGCTTGCCGCAACTCGTGCACGTAGGCCGGATTTACCTCGAACGCCGTAACCGGCATCTCCGCTAGTTGCACTTCTTCGACGAACGGGAGGCACTCGACGAACCCCGCCGCGAGCAAACCGTTGAGTGTATCCGTCACGTCCTCGACTTCCATGTGGGTCGAATCGTGAATCTCGGTCCCCAGCATAGATTCCGTAAAACCAATCGCCCGCACGACGGAAGCTTCGCGACCAGAGAGTTTAATGTGACGCATGTCAGCCGCAAAAAAGCAGCCTTTATACCATCAACTGGCGGAAGGCAGATCGCTGGGGAAAACGCTGCGCTCCATTCCTTCGACGAACGACGGGTAACTCGGTTCCCAGCCCAAACCGCGTAGTTTGGCGTTGCTCACGCGCTTGTTGCTGTCTCCCCGCCGCCGTGACGATGTCGATCTTGCCTCGGGCAACGGCTTCTGCAACCGCTCCGCCAACCAACGATAACAATCGCTGACCAGGACCGGACGGTCGTCGGCCACGTTGAAAATCTCACCTGAAGTCGATTGTCGATCTAACAGGAGACACAACGCCGCGGCCACATCATCGCGCTGGACCTGATTGATGAAGCGATCGTTTTCCGGATCGATGCTGGCCTCTCCGCTGAGAATTTTCTTGAGAAGCGCGGAGCGACCGGGACCATAAATGCCAGCCAGCCGCGCGACGATCCCGCCATGATGCAGCACCAATTTCTCGGTCTCGCGCAATATTTGCGAAGTCGCGCGTTCCGGTTCCGCGGGACTCTCTTCCGTCACTACCTCTCCGCTTCGCTGCGCATAAACACTGGTGCTGCTCGTGAACAAGATTGTCGATCTAACGAAGCGGTCGATCAGATTGCGTGCTCCATCTAAATAAGTTCGCCGGTAAAGATCGACATCGCCGCCACGGGTACCCGCGCAATGAATGACTGCATCAAAATCCCCGGGCTGCGCTTTCACCTGCTCGCGATCTTCCAAGTCGACCGCGACCACGGGGTAATTTTTTCCGATCGACGTCGCCGTTCGAGTCCATCCTTCGACTTCCCAACCGGCAGACAGAAATAAATCCGCGGCCGCTTGCCCCACATATCCGCAACCGGCGATAAGGACACGGCGCACGATGTCGATCTTACGCCGGCGCGGAGATTTCGATTTCGTCGAACGGATTCGGCTGTGTCGCGCGCACTTGTTTCAAGCGGATCAACTCGAGCAGCGCGAGAAACGTCACCACGATTTCAACTCGCGAAACGATCTCGCCGAATAATTCGGAAAAGCGCAGGCGGTTTCCGCCGGCGACTCGCTGCAGGATGATGTCGATCTTGTCCGAGACGCTGAAGTGTTCGCCAAAGATCTCGCGCAAATCTTCGCGGGCATCGACGCGCTTGATCACGTTCTGAAAAGCATTGATGAGCTGAAAGATTCCGACTTCGCCCAAGCGCAGCGGCGCATCGGTCGAAAGCAGCTGCGAACCGCCATCGCGAGTGAAGATTTGTTCCTGGGCGAGCGCGCGGACCTGCAATTCCGCAGCGGCTTCCTTGAATTTTTTGTATTCGATTAATTGCCGGATTAAATCCCAGCGCGGATCGTCTTCGTCGGCATCTTCCTCCGGCGGTTGTTGATCGACCGGGAGCAGGCTGCGGCTTTTGAGATAGATCAAATTCGCGGCCATGACCACGAACTCGCCGGCGACGTCGATATTGAGTTCCTTAAATGCCTGCAGGTATTCGAGGTACTGGCGGGTGATGCGTTCGAGGGAGATTTCGTGAATGTCGATCTCGTCGCGCTTGATTAAAAAAAGCAGGAGATCGAGCGGACCTTCAAAGACCTCGAGCTTGACCTTGTAATCGCCTTCCATGCCGGGCGCGCATTCTAAACGCGCGCATTCGATTGTCGATCTTGCAACGAAGCCCGCTTATTCAGCCGCTTCTTTGCGATGCACCCACACGCTGTTCACGATGCCGAGTCCAAACATGATCATGAGCGCGAAGGAGCCGCTATAGCTGATTAGCGGAAGCGGCACACCGGTGATCGGCAACATCGAGATCGTCATCCCCATGTTTTGGAAAATGTGCGTAAAGATGAGAGCAGCGACGCCGACGACTAAAAGAAGTCCAAACTGGTCGCCTGCGACAAACGCGACGAACAGACAAGTGAGCAGCAGTAACGCAAAAGCGCCGATGAGAAACATTCCGCCCACGAAACCCCATTGCTCGCCGATGGCGGAGAAAATGTAGTCATTGTGCACAGCGGTGGCCGGCAGAAAGCCGAGCTCGATCTGCGTATTCGGCGCTTTAAATCCTTTGCCGGCCCACCCGCCCGAACCGATCGCGATAAGTGACTGGTTGATCGCCCAAGCCGCGCCCTGTTTGTCGATCTCGGGGTGGATGAAGGCGGTGATTCGTTCCTGTTGGTACGGTTTTAATCCCACGTATGCGATTGGGATGAATGTGACCACGATGAGGACAATGCAGATCAAATAACGAAGCGGAAGGCCGCCCACGAAAAGCAGCGCCAGAAGCACCGGCCCCCAAATGATGCATTCACCCAAGTCGGGTTGCATGAGGATGAGCAGACAAGGCGCACCGACGATCGCTCCGCATAAAAGCAATCGAAGCATCGGATGCATTTGTCGAAACTGACTTAGGAAAAGCGCGAGCATCATGATGCCGGCGACGACCGCGAGCTGTGCTGGTTGAAAATTGATGCCCGCCAGGTGCAGCCAGCTGCGCGCACCGTAAACTTTCACGCCGATAAACCGCGTCAGGATTAAGAAAAACAAACCGGCCAGATACATCGGCAACGCTCCCCACCGGACCCAGTGATAATCGATCAGACTGGTGACCATGAATGCGACGAACCCGACCGCGACCCAGTCGGCTTGTTTGCGCCAGAAATCGGACGACGCGGCGTCGGTGCGCATATAAGTCGCGCTGTAGATGGCGATCACTCCGAACCCAGCGAGAGCCAGCATGTTGATGGCGAGAAGCCAATTCATTCCCAACAGTTTGCGAAGAAATGGAGTCATTTTTGTGCGGGAATCCGCCCGCCGAGCGAGCGTGACGCGGAGATTATACGCACAACGTCACCAGTCCGCAAAGAGACAGCGTAAAAGCCCGGCAAGATCGACATAAACTATTGTCCGAGAGCGCGTTGGGGTTTTTGAAAAAATTTCCAACGCCATTTCTTGTCACCCGCTCAAAGCCTATTAAAATATCGTTCCACTTGGTTAGGGGGATTTAGAAGGGATTCGGCGATGGCAAAAAAAACCAAACGCAAACTGGCTCATCCAAAGCTGCCGATGCAGCGGCAACTTAATTTGCGGCATGAAGGAAAGTATTTCGATCTGCAACAAATGTTCGATCGCTTGAACGCGCGTCATTTTCGGAATCGGCTGCGTGGTTACGATGTGAAATGGGGCCGTCGCCGGAACCATCGGCCGAAGGAATATTTCATCTTCGGCACCATCCAGGAAGAGGATCGCGTGATTCGGATCAATCCGTCGTTAGACCAGCCGTTCGTTCCGCGCTGGTTCCTTCAATATATTCTCTACCACGAAATGTTGCACTCGGTTGTGCCCGAAGAGAAAACCCGCGGCGGCCGGCGCATGGTGCACACCGAAGAATTCAATCGGCGCGAGCGCAAGTTCCCCGGATACCGACGCGCGCGGCGCTGGGAAGAAGATAATCTTGCGCGCTTCCTGCGCTAACGACACTACGGCCGTTGACTCGCACTCGGCTCGCTTCCGATCTCAGACGGCGATCCGGTCGTCGCCACGTTCTTTTTGATCAGGTACCAAAGCGTGGTCGCGAGGAGCAGCGACACTATCTTCGCGCGCCAGTTTTTCAGGATCAGGTTCTTCATAGTTGCTGTGCAGTAAAATTTCCGAGATGCGTTGCCGGAAAGTGTCCGGCGTAAAATTCCGCTCGATCCGGCGACGATGGCAGATCGAGATCGCCCCCGTCTCCTCCGAGACCACAATCGCGACGGCATCGGATTCTTCGGTAATGCCGAGCCCGGCGCGGTGGCGCAAACCGAGACTGCGATCAAGCGTTTCGCGCTGGCTCACCGGGAAAATGCAGGCGGCGGCTGCGATGCGACCATTGCGTATAACGACTCCGCCATCGTGTAGTGCGGCTTTCGGATGAAAAATCGTCAACATTAACTCGACCGAAAAAGCGGCGTCGATGGTCACCCCGGTTTCGTCGTAGACCCGCACCGACGTATCGCGCTCGATCGCGAACAGCGCGCCGAATTGTTTGTTCGCCAACTGCGTCACCGCTTCCACGATTTCGTGGACGGTTTCGCGTTTCTCACTGGTCAGCGAAAAAATCGGGTGGCCGCCCAGCTCCGCCAGGCCGCGGCGAAGTTCCGGTTGGAAAATCACTACCAACGCGATCGCCAAAAACACGGAAAAGCTGCGCACGATCCAACCGATCACGACCAGGTTCAGCAAAGTCGAGATGAGCGTGAGCGTTAGAAAAACAATCGCGAGCCCGGTCAACACTTTCGCTCCGCGCGTGCCGCGAAAGTAAACGTAGCCGTAATAAATGACCACGCTGAGCAGAATGATCTCGAACATGCTGCGCCAGCTCTTGAGCCAGAGATAAATAAACTGATGCAACATTTTACGTCTCCGACATCGCTTTAGTCACGCGCAGAGCATGAACGTTTTCCTTCACATCATGCACGCGAAACACATCCGCGCCCCGCTCCCGCAAGAGCGCGGTCAATGCAACCGTCGGCGCCAGCCGTTCGGCCGGATCGCGCGTGCCGATTATTTCGCCTAACGAAGACTTGCGCGAAACGCCGAGCACGAGCGGGCGATTGTCGACGCGCAGGCGCCCCAGATTTCGCAACAGGTCGAGATTATGATCCAGCGTTTTTCCAAACCCAATTCCCGGATCGAACGCTATAGCCATGAGATCAACACCGCACTCTAGGGCGCGCACAGATTGTTGTCGAAAAAAATTAGCCACTTCGCCGACGACATCATCATAGCGCGGCGCTGTCTGCATTGTCTGCGGCTCGCCCTGCATGTGCATAATAATCAAAGCAGCTTGTCTCTGCGCGACGATCGGCAGCATGTCTCCATCGCCGCGTCCGCCCGTCACGTCGTTCACAATCGTCGCGCCCGCTTTCAACGCCGCCTCCGCCACCGCTGCTTTGCGGGTGTCGATCGAAATGAAGATGTCGATCTTGCCGCGCAGTTGCTCGATCACTGGAATGACGCGGCGTATCTCTTCGTCGGCCGAAACGGGGGTGGCGCCAGGCCGCGTCGATTCGCCTCCGATGTCGATGATGTCCGCGCCTTCCTTCGCCATTCGCATTCCGTGTTCAACCGCGGCGTTCGCATCGAAAAACTCGCCGCCATCGGAAAACGAATCGGGTGTGACATTGAGAACGCCCATGATCATACCGCGCGCAAGATCGACAACGCGGCCACTGATCTTCCAACTGCATTCACCCATACGGGTGAGACTATTAGATCGACAAAGTTATTCGAGAAGCTTCGACAAATGCGCGCAAATCGTGTCCGTTTAGTGATGCCGAAGAACGAGAGCGATATCCGTCCGCGCATTCTCGCGCTGATGAAGCGGCGCGACTACCGCCCGCTCGATAAGATCGACATGTCGCGTCAGCTCGGCGTCGGCGCGAATCAGCGCGCGACTCTCCGCAAAGCGCTGCAGGAGCTCGAGCGGGCCGGCGAAATCGCGCGCATTCGTAAGGATCGTTACATTTTGCCGAGCGACGCCGATCTCATCACCGGCACGTTGTCGATCCATCAATCCGGCTTTGGATTTCTCAACACCGAAAAAGCAGGTTCGCAGGATTTGTTCATCGCGGGCGAAAATACTGGGACCGCAATGAATGGCGACCGCGTGGTCGCGCGGGTGATTCGCGAAGCGGCGCCGGGTCGAAGCAAAGATCGACATCTCCGCGCGGAAGGCCGGGTGATTCGGATTCTGGAGCGCGCGCACGATACCATGGTGGGCACTCTGCAGAATTCGCGGAATTTCTTTTACGTGGTGCCGGATGATCCGCGCCTGGTGCACAATGTTTACGTTCAGGCGGCCGCGAAGGCGAAGATCGGCGACAAGGTGGTTGTTAGGCTGGAGGCGTGGGAATCGCGGCACGTTAATCCCGAGGGCGAAATCGTGGAGGTGCTCGGTCGCGCGGACGATCCCGGCGTCGATGTGCTTTCGATCGTTCGCAATTATCATCTGCCGACGGAATTCCCCAAAGCCGTCCTCGCCGAAGCGAACAACATTCCTGAAACAGTGGAAGCGAAAGCGATCGTCGGCCGCGAAGATTTACGCAGCAAATTCATCGTCACGATCGACCCCGATGACGCGCGCGACTTCGACGACGCGATCAATGTCGACAAGATCGACAATCAAACGTGGGAGCTCGGCGTGCACATTGCCGATGTCGCTGCTTATGTGACGCCGAACAGCGCGCTCGATCGCGAAGCGCGCAAGCGCGGGAACAGTGTTTATCTTCCCGATCGCGTCATCCCGATGTTACCGGAGCGCTTGAGCAACGGCGTCTGCAGTCTCAAGCCGGATGTGGATCGCCTAACGCATTCCGTTTTCATTCAATTCGACAAAAGCGGTTGCGCGAAAAATGCGCGCTTCGCCCGAACGGTGATCCGCAGCGCAAAGCGACTCACTTACAAAGAGGCCTACGCGATTTTGAAAGCGCCGCCGCGCGACAAACTGGGCGAACGTCTGCACGCTGCATGGGAACTGGCGGCGTTGCTGCGACGAAAACGTTTCGAGAACGGTTCGCTCGAACTCGATTTCCCCGAGGTCAAGGTGCGGGTGGACGATAAGGGCAGACCGATTCGCCTCGAGCGGATCGAGAACGACGAATCCCACCAGTTAGTCGAAGAGTTCATGCTCGCGGCTAACGAGGCGGTCGCGAGCGAGCTCAAGAAACGCAACATCCCGACGGTATATCGCGTTCACGAGGATCCCGATCCGGAAAAACTGGGCGAGTATCGCGAGTTAGTGCTGAGCTACAACTACAAGGTGGGCGACATGAGTCAGCGCCGCGAGGTTCAGCGTTTTCTCGCGTCGATCCGCGGAAAACCGGAAGAGCAGGCGTTGAAGATCGGTTTTTTGAAAAGTTTGAAACGCGCGCGCTATTTACCGCAGCCGCTCGGTCATTACGGACTCGCGAAAAACAATTATCTGCATTTTACCAGCCCGATCCGACGATACGCCGACCTCATTGCGCATCGTTCGTTGGCAAAGTGGCATCGGCATCCTGCCGATGATAGGTCAAAACATCGGCTGGAAGCCGATGCCACGGGCGAGCTCGCCGCGCTGGCCCAGCACATTTCCGATACCGAACGCAACGCGGCGGAGGCGGAGATCGAAGCGGTGAAGATGAAGAAGCTGGAGTTCTTCGAGCGGCAATTGCAGGAGCGCGATCCGCAAATCTTCGCCGCGGTGATTGTCGACGTACGGAACTACGGTCTCCTCATCGAACTGCCCGATGTTGTGCTGAGTGGATTGGTGCACGTCTCCTCCTTAACGGACGACTTCTACGTTTTCGATGCGACGCAGCGGCGTTTACTCGGCCGTCAATCGCGCAAACGTTTTTCGGTAGGGGATCAACTACGCGTGTTCGTCGCGCGCGTCGACCGCTTCAAACGTCAGATCGATTTCGCGATCGCGGACCAGCCGAAGGCGACTTTAAGCCGCCGGCGCGGGCGTTAAATCCACTGCCAAGATTCTTCTTCCATTCAGTTAGGGAAGCGCATTACACTCGCGCCGCTTAAATGGATAACATCATCGAGGCGAAAGAGCTTCAGATCGAACGCAAGCATTTCCACGTGGAGTTCCGTGAGAACGATCGCGGGAAATTCCTGCGCATCACCGAAGAGGCGCACGGCCGGCGGAACACAATCATTGTGCCGAGCACCGGGCTTGAGGAGTTCAGCGCTGCGATCACCGAAGTCCTGGCCGGCGCTGCCCATAACGCGACCGCTTGATCGCGGACGCGGCGTCGGCATCTTGCCGATGAGGCATGGGCTAGAAACCTGGGCCACGGACAATTCTATGGCCAAGCAATCCAGACTTTCGAAGCGCACTTCCGCGCCCGGGCGTAAATCCGCCGCAAGATCGGCATCGTCATCTGCGCGCGCTCGTAAATCGAAACCGGCAAAATACGTTTACAATTTCGGCGACGGAAAGGCGGACGGGCACGGCAAGATGAAGCCGTTGCTCGGCGGCAAAGGCGCGAACCTGGCCGAGATGACGCGCATTGATTTACCAGTACCGCCGGGATTCACGATCACGACTGAAGTCTGCACTTACTTTTACGCACACAAGCGCACCTATCCGCCATCCCTTCAGGCCGAAATTAAAAAAGGCGTGGCGAACATGGAACGAATCATGGGCACGAAATTCGGCGATACCGAAAAGATGCCGTTGCTGGTCGCGGTTCGATCGGGCGCGCGCGATTCGATGCCGGGCATGATGGACACGATCCTGAATCTCGGGCTCAACGACGAGACGGTGAAGGCGTTGGTGAAGGCGACAAAGAACGAGCGGTTCGCCTGGGATTGTTACCGGCGTTTCATCCAGATGTACGGCGATGTCGTGATGGGTGTGCAAAAACGCGAAGGCGAAGATCACGATCCGTTCGAATCGGTCATCGAGCGTTACAAGGACGAGAAGTACGGACAGCACGACATCGACGATTCGAAACTGAAGACGAACGATTATCAGGAACTCGTTCGTCGTTTCAAGAAGCTGGTGAAAGAGCGCACCGGCACCGCGTTCCCGAATGATCCCTGGGACCAGCTTACGGGCGCAGCCGGTGCGGTGTTCGGTTCGTGGATGAACGATCGCGCGATCGTTTATCGCCGGAAGTACAACATTCCGCAGGATTGGGGCACGGCGGTGAACGTGCAAGCAATGGTCTACGGCAACACCGGCGAAAATTCCGGATCGGGCGTCGCGTTCACGCGCAATCCCGCGAACGGCGTGAACGAATTCTACGGCGAATTTCTGATCAATGCGCAAGGCGAAGATGTGGTGGCCGGCGTGCGCACGCCGCAACCCGTTCTTGAGTTGAAAAAGTTGATGCCGAAAAGCTACGCGGAATTGCTCAAGGTCCGGGCAAGGCTCGAAAAACATTTCAAGGATGTGCAGGACGTCGAGTTCACTATTCAGGACGGCAAGCTCTTCATGTTGCAAACGCGTAACGGCAAACGCACCGCCGCAGCGGCGCTCAAATTCTCCATGGACATGTTCAAGGAGAAGCTGATCGACTGGAAGACGGCGGTGATGCGCAATCCCGCGGATCAACTCGACCAACTGCTCGCGCCCATCTTCGACGTCGCGGAGGTAAAGAAGGCAAAAGCGATCGCGAGCGGTCTTCCCGCCGGTCCCGGCGCGGCGTCGGGCAAGATTTATCTGAACGCCGACCGCGCCGCATCGGCTGCCGAGAAAGGCGAGAAGGTCCTGCTCGTGCGGAATGAAACGAGTCCGGAAGATTTGCGCGGGATGATCGCGGCAGAAGGAATTCTCACCGCGAGAGGCGGCGTTTCCTCACACGCGGCGCTCGTGGCGCGCCAGATGGGCAAGGTCTGCATCTGCGGGGCATCGGCGCTGCATATTGATTACGCGAGGAAAACCGTCTCAGTCGCGAGCCAGACTTTTAAGGAAGGCGACTTTCTTTCGATCGACGGAACCGCGGGCACTGTTTACGCCGGTGAACTGGCGACGGCACCGAGTGAAATCATCACCGGCATGTTGTACGGCGACAAAGCCGCGCAGAAAACGGAGAAGTTTAAATCATTCAACCAGCTCATGCATTGGTGCGGGCAAGCCGCGCGTCTCGACGTTCGCTGTAACGCCGACAATCCGGAGCAGACCGAAAACGCGCTCGCCTTCGGCGCGGTCGGGATCGGCCTAACGAGAACCGAGCACATGTTTTTTGAGGGCGATCGCATCGACGCCATGCGCGAGATGATTTTGGTTGAGAATGTCGACGATCGGAAAAAAGCGCTGGCCAAGCTTCTGCCGTATCAACGCGACGACTTCGTCGGGATTTTCAAGGCGCTGAAAGGTTATCCGGCGACTATTCGGTTCCTCGATCCGCCGCTGCATGAGTTTCTGCCGCACGAAGCGAAATCACAAGCGGACTTGGGCCGCAAGATCGACATCAGCGCCGAGAAGATCGCGCACCGCGTCGCGCAGTTGCACGAATTCAATCCGATGCTCGGACATCGCGGCTGCCGACTCGGCATTGCCTATCCGGAGATCACCGAGATGCAGGCGCGGGCTGTTTTTGAAGCGGCGGCCGCTGTTGTGAAAAAGAAAATCAAAGTGAAACCGGAGATCATGATTCCGCTCGTTGGGTTCAAGAAGGAGTTCGATTTGCAGGCGGAGATTGTTCACCGCGTGGCCAAGGAAGTGATGGCGACTGAAAAAGTGAAATTCGATTATCTGGTTGGCACGATGATCGAAGTTCCGCGCGGCGCGCTTACGGCGGATGAGGTCGCGAAAAGCGCCGAGTTCTTCAGTTTCGGGACTAACGACCTCACGCAGATGGCGCTCGGGATCAGCCGCGACGACATGGGCAATTTCCTCATGCCTTATGTCGAGAATGAGATCTTCAAGAACAATCCTTTCGCGACGCTGGACCAAGTCGGTGTCGGCCAGCTCATGCAGATCGCAGTCGAAAAAGGCCGTCGCAGTCGACCGAAGATCAAACTGGGGATTTGCGGCGAACACGGTGGCGATCCCGACAGCGTGAAATTCTGTCATCGGCTTGGACTCGATTACGTCAGTTGCAGTCCGTTCCGCGTGCCGATCGCGCGATTAGCGGCGGCTCAGGCAGCGTTGGCCGAGGAGTAGATGTCGATCTTGGGTGCGATCGCGACGGCGATCAGCAACCACACCACCGGCGTCAATTGCAGTAAGAGGCGCGGCAACGATGTATCGATGTGCGCGGAGAAGTCTGGCCACGCGCTAAAGATATAACTCGCGCAATAGCACAGGAGCGGCGCGATCCATAACCACACCACCACGGCGGTGACAGCGCTGCGATTGCGCAACAACGCGCAGATGAGCGCGACCACAGCAATGACCCAAAATAAATCCCACGCCCGAAGGTCCGACATTTCGATAAAGAGCTTTTGGGTGATCGGCCCGATGCGACCCGGATTCGCTTTCAGAGTCGCAAGAGAAATGGGAATGAAATCTCGCGAAGGCACGGCGTGAACGAGTCGAAGAAAAAATCCCCACGCCGCCATGACAACGATTCCCGGCAGGAAAGATAAGAACGCGAGCCCCAAACCGCGACGGCGATAGATCGCGACCGCGCCGCAAAGTGAGATCGCCAACCAAAGAATGGTGCCTTCTCGTTTCATCCACGGCAAAGTTGCGGCCAGGGCTACGAAGATCGACATCGCATCGCGGGTGTTGTCGCGCAGGATTCGCAACAGATAAAAAACCGCGCCGATGTAAATCGCGGCGATGGGAAGATCGGCATAGCCCACCTGCACTCCGCCCGGCGCGCTGTAAACGCACGGCACCAGCGGAAATAACAAGATCGCGATCCACCCGACCCAGCGCTTGCCGGAAAATTCCGACGCGGCCATGAACAAGATCGACATGGTGGCCGCGTACCAAATCGGGAAGATGAGTTTGATCCAGAATTGATCCGCGTCGCCGATCCAGAGGTAACACCACGCTTCGGTCAGCGGCCGAAGCAACGGATATTCAGGATGGCCAAAGCGACGCGCGACGTCGCTGAAATAGTCCGCGGGGAGCACACCGCCATTCAGGAAAGCGAAACGCGCTTTCATCTCCCAAACGGTTAATCCGTCCCAGCCGAGCGTGTGCTGAAACGAAAACCAAAACATGGCTGCGAGTTCGAGCGCGAACAGCGCGAGACATACCTTGTCGATCTTGTCCGCGGTTCTGCGCTGCTCGGGCGCCGGAAATTTTTGCCAACAACGCCAACCGATCGCGCCAAGGCCGATACAGAAAGCGGTCACGATCAGTTGAAGAGCAATGCCGCGTAGCAGAAATCCTCCGATCCAAATCGCGAGCGAGACGGTGGCTGTGCCTAACAACCACGGCAGCGCCAGACAATCCCAACCCGTGATTCGTCGGCGCACGAGCAATGTGGTAACGCCGAAGCCAGCGCTGACGATGGTGAAAATGGCGGCGATGAGGCTGAGCAGAATTGTCATTTGGCCGCGGGCGAATTGAGCACAATGAGATTCGGGCCGATGGCGATCTGGCCGGGCGACGATTTGCACGGTATTCCGCAGAACATGACCGCGCCTTGGTGGGGCAATCGCTCGGGATATTTTCTCCAGCGACGACTTCAACCCTGTCGATCTTGCGCGGCCACGATAAATAGCAAACGGCGGAGTAAACGAAGTCCCACCGATCGTCGCTCTTCGGCGAGATGAACAGGATGGGATCGCTCGCCGGCAATGCTGCAAACGTCGCTTCCAAACGTTCGGTCGGTTTCGAGACTTGCAGTAGCGTTTCCAGAAAACGATCCATCGATGTCGTTGGGCTGGGCCGCGCAATTTTCTCGCGCGCTAATTCGCGCACCAGCTTCGGCGCATTGCGAAAAGCGAAGATCGACAAGAGAACGATCCAGGCGGCGAGGTAAATTTGGCGAAAACGCATGGCTTCTCAAAAATCGCGCAGACGATATAACCAAACGTCGGGACCGAAAGATGAAGCGGCGACGCGAACAAACTCGAAATTTCCGGTGTCGGCGCCGGCGTTGAAACCGAGAGACGGATAGAGTTGCACCGGTAACGAATCTTCGACGCGGGTGAGGACGAGATAGGCGACGTGTTGTTCGCGCAGATAGTTGTCGAAGCTGTCTCGATCTTTCCGCGCAGTCGCAGGCGTGGTTTGGGAGCGGACGAAACGCGTGGGCGAAAGTCCGGACAAAACGCGGATCGATGGTTGGTCGGCGAAGCAACGCGCGTCGCTGACCAACGAGGTTACGAGTGTGGTTGCGATTTCGCGGTGGGCGCGGAAGTCGGCGGCGACTTTAGGCAAGATCGACAATTGCGAATTCATCGGCCAAAGGCAAAGCGCGATTGCGATGGTCGCGGCGATCCTAGCGAAGATCTGGCGTTTGGAACTCGTGATTAATGTTTGCAGCAGCCACATGAACAATGGGACGCCGAGCACGAAAAAAATGAGACCGTAGCGCGGCAGGATGACGGGTTGACGTTTCGTAACGTAACCAGCCACGAGCAACGCGAAGACGCCGGCCGCATAAGTTACAATCACGGCTGCGCGAGCGTAATCGTTCTGGCTGCGCCGGATAAAATGCAAGATCGACAATCCCCCCGCGACGACGATCGCGAGCGCGACGACCGGATTTGCGCCTAACAACAGGTAGTCGAAGTCCTGGCGAATATCGGAAAGAACGAACCCGTGCCGACTCGGATAAAAATCGAGATAGCGCGCCTGATAGAGTTCGCGTTTGGCGAAATAGGCAAACGCATCACCAGTAGCTGCGTAAGAAATTCCCAGCCAAAGGAGCGGCGGAAGTAGCAAGATCGACAAGGTAACGAGAGGGATTTTTCGCTCCGACACTAGTTGAAGGAGTGGCAGAACAAGGACAAGTGTCCAGGCTTCGAGCCGAACACCCTCGGCGATTGCGCCAATGACCGCCGCCGCGATCCAGCGTTGTCGCAGGGCAAACCAAACGCTCGCGAGCAACAAGCAGCCGAAGGGCACGTCCGTCATCGCGGCCGCGGAATACAAAACGTCGAGCGGATTGCCAAGGACGAGAATGAACGCGACGCAGGCGAGGATGGTATTTCGCGTCAGTTCTCGCGTGATAACAAAGACGAGCACGCAGCTGGCGGCGCCGCAAAGGCTGGAAACAATTTGCGCAGTTAACAGCGCGTTACCGTTCAGCACATTCGGAATCGCAACGGCGAGTTGAAAAAGCGGCAGCCAAAATCCAAACAGATCAGTGGTTCTGAATTCGCCGTGCGCGAGCTGGCCGCTCCACTGCACAATCGTCTCGACATAGGAATATCCGTCCTCCTCGGCATTCGGGAGGACGAAGGCCCCGGCCACGCGAAACGCGAGAGCGCTCAGGCACAGAATCGCCAGGATCGGAACGTTACTTTCGGTTTGCCGCATCGCGATAGGACAACCACGCGGTCCAAGCCCGTTCCCAGTTTTCTTTCGCGGCCCAACATTGCGCTTCGAGAAAGCGAAAGTAAGCCGGCGCCCCCGGACGTTCACTAAAGTGACGCGCGATAACGAGGGCGTCGTCGATCCGACCGCGTTGCATCTGTTCGCGGAACAAGGCGTAGCCGATTCCGTAATTATCCGGATTGGAAACGTAACGCTGTTGCAGATCTTCCAAGGACGCGCCGGGCGATTGGCGCGGCAACGCAACCGCGTCGCCGAAACGCTGCGTCATTTCATAAGCGGTGCGAAAATCTTTTTTGCCGGCGTTGTATTTTGCGAGCCCGAACCAGGCGAACGGCATCCATTCCGGATGGCCCTGCACGGTCTGCGCGAGTTTCTCGAGATCGCCGTGCTCCGACCACAAGGCGAAGAGCGCGAGCTTTTTTGCTTCGTCTAGTTGCTGGAGATTCGGCTCGCGCTTGAACAATTCGGTCACGCCGCGATCGAACGTTCCGCCCGAAACATGACTGAGATATGCGATGGCGAGATCCGGTTCCTTAAATGCGACTTCTTCGACGATGCGCAAAATCTCGGGACTCGAAAGCGAAGCGCTCGTTAGCATCTTCGAGTAGACCTCGGCGCGTTGTGGACCAGCGCGTCGCAACGCTTCGCGCCACGCCGTCGCCGCGAGAACAGGTCGCAAGGGCAACCAGACGTCGCCTTCCGCGAATGGAACTTCGAACGCGTTCGGCTCGAGAAAACGCGCGCGCCGAAAATCGTCGAGCGCGCTGGCGTGCTGCTTCGCTCCCACGCGGGCGAGCGCGCGGGTGAAATAAAGTTGCCAATCGAGCGGGGCCCAGGTGAGAGCCTGCGTCGTTAGGGCGATGCTTTCGTTGAAATTTCGCGCACGGTTTGCGGCTGGCGCCAGTTCTTTGACGACGGAAACACCGAGCGAGCCGGGCAGCAGAGATTTCGAGCGAGCGGCCATTGTCCACGACGCGCCGCTCACGAGCAGGATTAATCCGATGAGCCGAAACACGATCGGCAGTAAACGACTTGGCTTTAGCTCTAGCGGACGATGCAGCGAAAGCCCGAGTAGAAATAAACCGGCAAACGAACTGCCGACGCGATGCGCGCTAACATCGACAAGTCCATGCACGCCGAAGATGAGCGCGCCAACTAACGCTGCCAAACGAAAGCGCTGATTCGTTCCTTCTTGCAGTGGAAGGACGCGACGAACGAGCGCGGCGGTGCCTGCGATCACCAGCACGATGGCTGACCAGCCCAGCTCCGACCAGAGCCAGAGCCAATCGCTTTCGGGATGTAATGCGCGGGTATCGCCGAAGGACTCCGTCCGAAAAGTCGCGAAGATCGGTTCGAAATTTCCAAGGCCGACGCCGCACCACGGTGATGCCCGAATCAGATCGAATGCGTCGCGAAAGATTTTCCAGCGAAAATCGGTCGACATTCCCGTGCCCGCCAGACCGTGAAGATGAAAACGCTCCAACGTCTCTCCGCCCAGAATCAGGACGGTGCTCAGAAGCAAAAGCACGAAGGAGAAGCTGAGCGCAGTCCGCGCACCCGACCGATTCCGGACCGCTACCACAAAAACCCACAGCGCACTTCCGCCGACGAGGATCGCCATTCCGGCGCGGGAAAGATTGAGGAAGACCGCTGTCACTAAGATCGACAATGCGATTAGCCACGCGATCCAGCGTTTGCGACCGCGGCGCAAGTCGTCCTGTCCGCACGCGAGCAGGACGATGACCGTGATGCCTAACAAATCGCCGGTTTGATTTCGATTTGGGAACGGACCGAAGTTGCGGTTGTTAATCCAGAACGGGAAGGATGCGTGCAAGAGATAGAGCGCGATCGAAACTGCAGCCAGCACCACCACTCCGGTGACGAACAGGCGCAATTGAAAACGGACCGCGCGCAGCTCCGAATCCTGTGTGCTCACCAGATAAAGCCAACTGAGCCCGCCGAGCAGACTGAGGAGCGCGCTCGCGGTAATCCACGGCTGCGGCGACACGGTCGCGGTCAGCGGAATGCCGAAGTCATCGACGATCGCGCTCCGCCACGCCGGGATAAAAAACCAATGCGCCGGCAAATAAGCGACCAGCGCGAGCAAGATTAGCCCGCCGAAAGCGCAGTTGGCCAGCCAGCCTAACGACAACCTTGGCGGCTGCGCGAGCAGGCAAAGTCCGAGAATGGCTACGACAATTCCTTCCGCCCATTTCTGGGTGGCGCCCCCGAGAAAACAGGCGATTACCGGCAACAGCGCGACGACCGCGATGGTCCACGAACCCGGGCGCAACGAGCGATTCGGGCGACTATTGGACTGAGTGATGGAGTCGGGCATTAGGCCGGGAGAGAAACCATGGTATGGGAATGGCTGTTAGATCGACAATCATGCACGCGACGAGCCAGAACCCCTTTTTGGCGGCAAGCTTAGCACGGGTTGAAGGTGCCCGGCCATCGCGTACTCTCAACGCTGGATCCCGCGCCTAGCCATGCTCACGCAACGCAAGGAAGGTCTTTACCGGCTTTTCCTTCTCAGCCAGATCGTCATCGTCGCCATCCTCTTTTGGTTAGGCGTTTGGGTGATGGTCACTTTTTATTCGCCGGGCGCCGATCTGACCTGGCGTCGTTACAGCATCTACTGCGGATTGCTCGTTGTCGGCATGTTGCTCGAATCTTTCACGCGCGAGGGTTCGAAAAATTATTTTCTGCACAACGAATTGCTCCGGCAACATCGTCTCAGCCGCGGCAGACCGTCGCGAGCATCGGCATGCTCGTGCTTTATCTCATCGCGCAGACGATCCGCCACGCGCTCGACGCGTAATTGTCGATCCTTGCTCGCGACGACTGTCGGAGTTGTCGATTGTCGATCTTGCGCCAAGATTGACGGCGCGTGGTCACATTTAAAGACATCGAAGCAGCGCGCGAACGCATTCGCGACGCCGTCTATTACTCGCCCTGCCCGCATTCCATTCCGCTGAGCGAGATCACTGGGATGGAGATTTTCTGCAAGCTCGACAATTTGCAGCGCACCGGAAGTTTCAAGGAACGCGGCGCGCGCAACGCCCTCGCGCAACTTCCGGCCGATCAACAAAAGCGCGGCGTCATCGCCGCTTCCGCCGGCAATCACGCGCAAGCGCTGGCCTATCAAGGCAAGTTGTTAGGCATTCCGGCGACGGTAGTGATGCCGAAATTCGCGCCGCTCATTAAAGTAAACAATTGCCAGAAGCTCGGCGCGAACGTGGTCCTGCACGGTAAAGATTTCGGCGAAGCCAAAGCGCGCGCACATGAAATCGCGAAAGAGAAATCGCTCGCTTACATCGACGGCTATGACGATCCCGCCATCATCGCCGGACAAGGCACGATGGGGATCGAGATCTTGGAACAAGTTCCCGATGTCGATCTTGTCGTCATTCCGGTCGGTGGCGGCGGATTGCTCGCCGGCGTTTCGCTTGCGATCAAAACCTTGCGGCCGCAAACAAAAGTGATTGCGGTGGAAGCCGAAAACGTCGCCAGTTTTTCGGCCGCGCTCGAAGCGGGCAAACCAACCCGCATCGCGCTGCATCCGACGCTCGCCGACGGCCTCGCCATTCCGCAGGTGGGCACGAACGCATTCGAAATCGCAAAGTCACATGTCGATCAAACGGTCATCGTCACCGAAGAACAAATCGCCATCTCGATCTTGCGTATCGTCGAACTTGAAAAAGGCGTCGTTGAAGGTGCCGCCGCCACGCCGCTCGCCGCGTGTCTTTCCGGACAACTCAAAGAGTACGCCGGAAAAAAATGCGTGCTGCTTCTTTGCGGCGGCAACATCGATCCGAACGTCCTCGGTCGCGTGATCGAACGCGGACTCGTCGCTGATGGAAGACTCGGACGTTTCCGCGCGGTCATCAGCGATCGACCAGGCGGCCTCGCCGATCTCACCGCGCAAATCGCCGCGACCGGCGCGAGCATTAAACAAGTCGTGCACGATCGCGCCTTCGCCAGCTCCGATGTCTCGGCGGTCAACGTCGTCTGCACCGTCGAAACGCGGAATCATCAACATCTCGACGACCTCCGCGCGCAATTGAAGAGCCACGGAGTCGAGACGTTCGATTCCAAATAGTGGCGCGAGCGTCCCGCTTGCGTTTATCAGCATCGCAAGCCAGAGGCTTGCGCCACATTTCCGCTTCCATACCGTCATCCAATGCATTCGCGCGAACAGAAGATCGACATCGACTCCTTCGTCCGTCGTCACATCGGGCCAAACGACGACGAAGTTTCGGCGATGCTGGCCGAGATCGGCTTCGAAAATCTCGATGCGTTGATCGACGCGGCCGTTCCGAAAAACATTCGCTTAGATCGACAATTACATTTGCCGGAAGCGAAGTCGGAAGCGGAAGCGCTGGCCGAATTGCGCGCCATCTCGAAAAAAAATAGAGTAGCGAAATCGTTTATCGGCGCGGGCTATTCCGATTGCATCACGCCGCCGGTCATTCAGCGAAACATTCTCGAGAATCCGGGTTGGTACACTGCTTACACGCCGTATCAGGCGGAGATCGCGCAAGGCCGGCTCGAGGCGCTGCTCAATTTCCAAACCATGATCACCGATCTGACCGGAATGCAGATCGCGAATGCGTCGATGCTCGATGAAGCAACCGCCGCGGCTGAAGCGATGGCGTTGTGTCACGCCGCGGTGTCCGGACGGAAAACATTTTTTGTCGCGGACAACTGCCATCCGCAAACGATCGAAGTCGTGCGCACCCGTGCGAAGCCGTTAGGCATCGAGGTCGTGGTGAGCGACTTTCGGCGCTTCG
>JBDUDM010000157.1:0-3347 GCA_040002925.1 Spartobacteria bacterium
CCGCCACCGTCATCTCCGCCACCGTCATCTCCGCCACCGTCATCTCCACCATCGTCGTCGCCACCGCCATCATCATCGTCGCCGCCGTCATCGTCACCATCACCGTCGAAATCTTCGCCGTCATCATCGGACGCGTCGTCCATGCTGTCGTCATCATCCGCATCGTCGGAATCGACTTCCTCATCGGTGTTTTCCTCTTCCGCGACCTGGTCTTCTTCCGCTTCGGTCATGTCGACCGATTGCGTTTCGGCGAAGTCATCTTCAGCCTGCACCTCGGAATCGCTCACGTCCGAAACGTCGACCTCTTCGCCGGTGTCGATGTCGACCGAGATATCGAGCGCGGCCCAATCGTAAGTTTCGACCGACACGAATTCGTCGTAGACCGTCTCCCAGGAGGTGACGTAGGTGTCGACCACGATCCAATCCGCGCGCCAGCCCTTGTCGATGTAGTAATCGTAGCCGTAGAGCAATCCTTCGATTTCATCGAGCGCGTAGAGCGTGGCCAGAAAAGCGTTGAGCGTGACCGGCGCATCCACCACGCGCTTCGAGTTCTTCTCGATCTCGGCCAATCCGTGCATGAGCGCTTTGTCTTTGCCAGCCTTCGCTTTCAACTTGTCGATCTTGCCAAGCAGATCTTTTTGCTGCGCTTTGATTTTCTCAAACTCCGCCTTCTCCTTGTCGGTCAACTCGCCGCCCTTCTTTTTGCGCGCGGCTTCCTTCGAAAAATCCGTGCGCAAGATTGCGATCGCGTGACCGAGCTTCTTCGCGGGATCGATGACCGCTTTGTTTTTCGAATCGGTCAGTTGCCAATCGACCTTCAGTTGTTCCTCCGCCGTGCGCGCATCGCTGATCGCGCCGAAGAAATCGTTGCCCTTGGCTGCGAGACCTTTCTCCGCGCGCTTTAATTCCTTGGCGATCCGTTGCGTTGCTTTCCAGAACGGTTTGTTCTTCGCCGTTTTCGGATCGAGACCCTGGTCGGCGCGGGCGGCTTTGATCATGGACGCGAGCGCCTTCTTCGCATAGGCCAGTAATTCTTTGGCCGTCGCTTTTTTGCCGCTCTTCTTCGCGGTTTTCGTGGCTTTCGCGAAGGCGCGGGTTGGCATCGTCACGCGGGCGACGGTGAATTCAACGAGGCAAAGACAAAGTAAAATGCGGATCAGATTTTTCATGGAAGAGCGGAACCTACGAGATGGCCGATCGAACGCGAGCGACATTCGCGCGCGCAATTTTCGCGCGCACAAGATCGACATCTACTCGTCTCGAATGACGTAGGTGCCGGCGATCATGTCGTGCAAGCCGCGTTTTCGCTCGGTGAACGCGACCATGAGATAACCGATGCCAAGGGTCGCGCTGCAGAGCAACATCCCGACGACGCGGAGCAAGCCGCGCGAAAAAGAAATCTGGTCGGCATCGATCGCGTTAATGACGCGGAGGTGAAAAATTTTCTGGCCGGGCGTCGCCTGCATTTCCGAGGCCCAGAAACCGGCGAAGTAGACGAACTCGATAAACAAACCCGCGGCGACGAAGAACGACGCGAGGCCGAGGCGCGGCAATCCCATTCGCAGAATCCAGATCGGCACGCAAAGAATCGCGGCATCAATCAGGTAGGCGAAGAAGCGAAGCCAGAAGCCAGCGTAACGGACCGCTACGGAAGTCGGCGGCGTTGCCATCGCGACCGACATCGTCGTCGATGAAGCGGCGCCGGGCATCATCACTCCGGTAAAACTGGCGAGCGGTTTCCAACCCGGCGACGCTTCCGACCACGCGAGATCGGTGGGATTGAGCACGCCGGTGGCGAGTTGTCGATTCACTTCCGCCAACTCGAATGGCCCGGTGCGTTCGCCTTCGCGCATGAGGAATATCTGCATCGCGTCGTTATACCGCGCGCCGGCAAGATCGACATCTACTTTTCGCGCCGGGGAAATTGCTTCCCTCGTGGCCGAGCCGCGCCCTATGATCCGCGTGCAACTGCGCCCCATGGCCGACGCGATCGAAAAACTGACGAAGGGCGAGCCGCTGACGATCGATCAGCTGATCGAATATTTGCCGGCGTTGAAAGAAATCCCGCGCGCGCAATTGGATAACTGGGCCAAAGGCGCGGCCGTGCTCCATCGTTTTCGTAAAGGCCAGATCGTGTGCGAAGAAGGCGAGTTCGGCTCGACCGCGTATTACATCGTCTCGGGGACGGTCGACATTTTCATTCACAATCCGCTGGCGCATTTGCGCACCAATCCGGTGTTCGGATTTTTCGGGCGAAGTTTTTCGCGCATGCGCAGTTTTATGACGGACGATCAAACCGACCGCCGCCCGGAAGCGCATCAGCGAAAATTCATCGGCATCGATGCGAATGTCGATCTTGTCTCTTACAATCAGAACTAGATTATTTGTCAGGAAGGAGAAGCCGCCGATGCGTTTTATCTCATCCGGTCGGGAATGGTGCGCGTGTCGAACGCGCTGCCCGGCGGCGAAATGGTGCGGACTTATCTAAGCCGCGGCGATTACTTCGGCGAAATCGGATTGCTGAAATCGATCAAGCGCACCGCCACCTGCACCGCGCTCGACGCGGTCGACGTAGTCAAAATTCCCGCGGCCGATTTCAATTTAATGCTCGAGAAATTCCCGGGTGTCCGCCGACAGATCGAAGCGGTCGCCGGCGCGCGCATCGCAGCGCACCAGCAAAAAACAATTCCGGCTGGATTGCACCTCGACGATTTTTTGAATCAGGGATTATTCGAGGCGCAAAATCTTTTGCTCATCGATCTGGAGAACTGCACGCGTTGCGATGCGTGCGTGCGCGCTTGCGCCACCGCGCACGATGGCGTGTCGCGTTTGCTCCGCGACGGCCTGCGTTACGAACACTTTCTCGTGGCGACTGCATGTCGATCTTGTCGAGATCCGCTCTGCATGACGCAATGCCCGGTCGGTTCCATCCGGCGCAAAGAGAATCTCGAAATCATTATCGAAGATTGGTGCATCGGCTGCGGCAAATGCGCGGAGCTTTGTCCGTACGGAAACATCAACATGCATCCGCTCGAAGTGATCAAGGAAGTGAAGACGGAGTCTG
Source organism: Spartobacteria bacterium (assembly GCA_040002925.1). GTDB lineage: Bacteria > Verrucomicrobiota > Verrucomicrobiia > Chthoniobacterales > UBA10450 > JAJPGZ01. The sequence goes on from JBDUDM010000157.1 coordinate 3,065, forward strand.
GCCGTTTTCGCCGGCGGGTTATTGTCGATCTTTCTATTCCAAAAATACGGACGCGAAACATTTTTTAACGCCGAAAAAATCTCAACTAACCACGCTTCGTTCGCCGACAACTGCCAGGCGTGTCACGACAAGACCGCGACCACCGGAAAATTTAGCGAAGTTTTACACGAGCGTTTTCACAAGGGCGTCAGGTTCGATGCGCTCGATCGCAAATGCGAAACCTGTCATCAGCAGCACACGTTTCACGAAACGAACGTGGTGCAAAATCGCTCGTGCTCCGCGT
>JBDUDM010000158.1:0-3309 GCA_040002925.1 Spartobacteria bacterium
ACGGCGTAAGCCTGTCCCACCACTGGTTCTCCGCTCAAGGTGTAGGAACCGGCCAGGAATAAAGCGGTGATGAAAAAGAATTGGCGTGTTATCAACCGCATGAGTAAGCACGTTTGCGAGATGAGCGCATCCGATAAGTTCGCGACATTGTTATTGTCGATCTTAGCCGCCGGGCTAACGAGTGGCTGCGATCGGATGATGACGCCGCGGAACGCGCAAATCGTGAAAGACGCTGACGCAAAAATGGTGCAGGGCAATTATGCGCGAGCGATCAATCTTTACGAAGCGGCGCTGGACGACACGCCGGGCTGCGCGGACATTCATTACAAGCTGGCGTTAATCTACGACGACAAGCTGAGCGACCCGCTCAACGCGCTGCATCATTTCAAACGCTACCTGTCGCTAAGCCCGAACGGGGCCCGCGCAACGGAGGTGAAAAGTTTCGTTAAGCGCGATGAAATTTCGTTGCTGACGAGTCTGTCCGGAGATTCGGTGGTGCCGCGAACGGAAGCGGCCCGATTAAAGAATGAAAACCTCGATCTGCGGAAACAGGTGGAGGAGCGGTCGGCGAAGACGAAGCCAGTGATTGAGAAAGCGCAGGCTGTTTCAGGACACAGCGCCAAAGCTGGTCGGCGAAGTTACGTGGTCGAGCCGGGCGACACCCTGTTCTCGATCGCGCGACAATTTTATAAATCGTCCTCGCGCTGGAAAGAAATCCGCGACGCGAATGCCGGCAAGATCGACAAGGGCGATCGGCTAAAGCCGGGCGAGACGCTGATTATCCCCTGATCCCGCTGCTAGAACGAGCCCGGAGGAGATCCCGGCGGCTTGATGATATGAGGCGGCGGGATCGGTTGATTGGGCTGGTTTTGGCTAACCGCATCGATATTGGTCGGATCCGTTAGGCCACCAGGAGGTGGGGAAGTCTGCTGATTTTCTATGACCAACTGAATGGGACCAAGGCTCCAAGCCGGCAACTTGTTGAATAGCGTGACGAGCTTCGCGCTTTTCATGACTTTGCTGACGTCGACCGTGCGGACTTCGGGGCAGCGGGTCGGGCGGGTCGGCCACACCATCATCTGACCACTTTCGAGGGGGCATGGACCGGGAATGTTTTTGAAGGACACATCTCCCCTGCCTTCGAGAATTACCAACTTGTTGATAGATGCGTTATGCTCGAACAAGGCGGTGAAGCCGCTGACCGCAGCGGTCGCCGCCCCGATGTTAACGCGGGTGGTGCCAGCGGATTTGGGCACAACGAGTAACAGCGCGCCGCTGGCCAAATCAAATTGTTTAGCGCCTTCGCCGAACGTGAACACCGTGTTCGCCCCGATTCGGGTCAGGGTGGCATCGGTGAAGGTGAGCTCGGCGCGCGAATCGCCGCCAGTGCGAATAGCGTTGCCTTCGACGACGCTGTCGTTCAAAGCAGCAGCTTTCGGCGCAGCGTTAGAGCCGATGACACGCACGTCTTTGATGACTGCAGTGACACGAGCTTCTTTTTTAGGCGCGGCCATCACGAATTTGACGGCAGCGATTCCGAAGAGAGCAACCAGGAGATAGCCAAATAGATTTTTCATAGGCATAAGCGCGACTAGCGCACAGACATAATGAGCGTGTTACGACGAAAAGCGCAAACCTTTATGTCGATCTTGCGAAAGGCCGAACTTCGGCCCTCTCGGCCTCCACTTAGAACTTTACCGACAACGAGAGGGCACCACCGACATTTCCGACTTTGTAATCGAAGAAATCGTGATTCGATTGATTTGCCGCCAAACTGCTGATGGCGCTAGCGGTAAAATATTTGGTCACGCGATAACTCGCGGTGACTCCGAGAATTTCGCTGACGTCGACACGCGAATCCTGGTGGTAGTAATCGCGCAGCACCAGACGCCCGACAGCGTTGATGTAGAAAGCGCGAGTCAGACCGAGTGAATAGGCGACGTAGGCTTCGTAATCGTTCCGCCGCGGGTTCTCCTGAGCGGCAGCAATACTAATGTTTCCTCCGGTACCGAAGGAAAGTTGCTGCGCGCGACCAAAACGCACCGGAACCTCCGCGCTAAAAATGAAGGCGTGATTGGAGAAGAAGTCGTCGAACGAATCGCGTTCGGTCAGGCGATTATAGTTGTAGGCCGCTCGCAGCGTCAGATTCTCCATCTGCGGCAGCACGTAGTTCAGGCCAACATCGACATCGAACGCGCCGAAGTTGAGCTCATCAAACCGATCGTAGTAAAAGAGCTGTTCCCGCACATCGATGAGGCCGTACAACGTGTTTGTGATCCGCGGCTCGTAAAAAATTCCCACGGAAGGCGCGACGAGAAAATCGCTTTTTTCGTCGGTGCGAGATAACGCCGCGTTCGAAGTGAAAAAACCCGGCACTCCGGCAGTGACGGTAAATGGCTGATAGCGATCCTCGCGCTTCAAGATTTCCTGTTCGCCCAAATCGGAATCGTTCGGACTAGATACTGCATGGTCGCCTTCAAATCCGGTTCCGAAAGATGAGAGCGAATCGTTCTGACTTTGCGTCATTTGCGCTCGATCGACATTCTGGGTTTGGGCCGAAGCTCCATCGGCCACAGCGAAATAAAGCCCGGTGCAGGCAAGAAAAGGCAGAAACAACCGGCAAACAGAAGGGCTATTACTCATACGCAGCCTATTCTTCTGAGGCACTGCAAATATTGCGTCAAGCAGTTAATCGAGTTCATAAAAGTTTCGGCCGCCAGACATAGTTACTGACCCTGGCCCGGTCTACCAGAGTTGGCGAGTTGGCTAAAGGCCGCGGGATTTTTGCGCTGGCACCGCCGACCTTCGCTTCGGGACGCTTTTGGCGCCTGCACCAGAATCGCGCCGCTTCCCAGCTTCACCTCGCGCGTTCCGTCATTAAAACTAAAATGGTGTTTGCGCCAAGGTGAGCGGCATTCGGAGTTCGCAGGTTTGAACGGCTCGATTGTTCCCATTTTCCTCGAAATCCACAAAGTGACCGGGGCGACAGGCGTTAGCGCGCGAAGGTATTCGTTATGCTCCCAAGCCAAGCAACTCGCGCTGCCACGGGACGAGAGCCGTCGCCGCGCGATCGTCTTCCGAAGCGATTGCTTCCAACGCCGTTCGCGGGGCAAGAACCGATGGCTCGATTTTCAAGTCCGTCGCCGCCCGGTCGCGGCGCTGTTTGAGTTCGTCAGCTCTGCGCACCATCTGTGATGTCGGCCGGGTTCCCGAGCGACGGCGCATCACCGGCCAATCGCTTTGCTCCATTCGCATGCCGCGCTCGGCCGCCTGTCGAAAAGCATTTCGACGGCGCGATGAGAAATGCCG
>JBDUDM010000159.1:0-3278 GCA_040002925.1 Spartobacteria bacterium
TCACACGATTGCAGAAACCACTCGTGTCGATTCGATGCTTTCAACTCCGCTTCCAGCTTCTCCGCCATCTCGAGAAGGAAACGCGTGTCGTTGATCGCATACTCCAGCATCCGTGGCGGCAACGGTCGCTTCGCCCAGTTCGCCTTCTGCGAACCTTTCGTAAGTTCGATGTCGAAATATCTTTTAACGAGCGCCGCCAGACTGAATTCGCGAATGCCGAGCAATCGCGCCGCGATCACCGTGTCGAAAATTCGGCGCGGACTGAAATCCATGCTGCGGCGCAAAAGCCGCAGATCGTAATCGGATCCGTGCAGAATAATTTCCTTCGGCTCGAACGCCCCCCGCAACGGCGCAAGATCGACATCGGACAATGGATCGACAATAAAATTGCCGCCCGGCACGCTCACCTGCAGCAGGCAAAGTTTCTCGCGGTAACAATGCAGACTGTCCGCCTCGGTATCGATCGCGACCCGCTCGACCGGTTCGATGTGAGACAGCAGCTCCTCCAGCTGCGCAGCGTTCGCGATCACTTCAACCCGCTTAATAACAATTCGGCGTTCGACTTCGTCGCCTCGAGATTCTCGATTAATTTTTCCATCGCTTCGATCGGCGGCAGCGCCGCCATCGTTTTGCGCAGCAGCTGCACGCGCTCCCATTCGTCCGGATGATAAAGCAATTCCTCCCGTCGCGTGGCCGACTGCAACGGATGGATCGCCGGATACAACCGCTTCTCCTGCAGCGCGCGGTCAAGATGCAGCTCCATGTTTCCGGTGCCTTTGAACTCCTCGAAGATAACCTGGTCCGCCCGACTGCCGGTTTCGGTCAACGCCGTCGCCAAAACGGTTAGGCTGCCGCCCTCTTCGGCATTGCGCGCCGAGCCGAAAAACTTCTTCGGCTTCGTTAGGGCTTTTGACTCCACCCCGCCCGACATGGTCCGGCCTTTGCCCGGCTGCATATTATTATATCCACGCGACAACCGCGTAATGCTGTCGAGCAGGATCACCACATCGCGTTTTGATTCGACCAGGCGTTTCGCCCGTTCCAATACCAACTCCGCCACTTGCACATGTCGATGTACGCTCTCATCGAAATTTGAATGGTAAATATCGCAATCAATCTCGCGTCCGAGATCGGTCACCTCTTCCGGTCGCTCATCCACCAGCAACATGATCAGCACGATCTCCGGATGATTCGCTCGAATCGCTTTTGCAATTTCCTTCAGCAAAATCGTTTTGCCCACGCGTGGCGGCGCCACGATCAACCCGCGTTGACCGCGGCCTAACGGCGCCAGCAAATCGACGGCGCGGGCGCTGATTGAGTTCGTTTTCGAGTTTTCTAGGATGATGCGTCCCTGCGGGAATTGCGGAGTCAGCTTTTCGAAATCAGTCGGCTGCGTCCATTCCGCGGCTGGTTGGCCCTCGATGGTGGTGAGCTCGGCCAGAACCAGAGATTTGTCGCGCTCCTGCGGAAGACGCACCGGGCCGCAAAGATTCTGCCCCGGCCGCAGTTGGAATTGCTGGATGAGCGCACGCGGCACGTAAACGTCTTCCGGGACGGGAAGAAAATTTAACGCCGGATAACGCAACACGCCGACCGACTCTCCGTTGTAATCGAGAAAGCCTTCCGCCGTAACTGTGCCACCGCGACTGAGCGCGGTGCACATCAGATCGAAAATATGCATGTGCCGCGTTCGCGTCGGATGCAGTCGAACTTCCAGATCACGCGCGAGATCTTCCAGCTGCTTCGGCGAAAATTTCTGCAGCTCATTCACGCTGAGCGTCGGCGGCGGCGCAACTGTAGCGGCAGCCGTGTCGGCTGCATTCCCGTCCGACACTGGCGGCGCGCTCGGCTCTACCGTTTGCACCGCAAGATCGACATCTTGCGGAGTCTCGCTTTTTACCTCTTCGTCCATGATTCCGTCTGCCAAAGATCGACAAGAAGTTTCGTTTGTTCGGCCAAGACCGCGCGATCGCCGTCGTTCCAGACCACGTGATCAGCCCGCGCGATTTTCTCGGTTAATGTCATTTGCGATTTGATTATTTTCTCCGCCTCGTCTGGCTGGAGCGAGCCGCGCTGCAGCAACCGCGCCCGTTGCAGATCGGGAGCGCATGCGACCACGACCACTCGGTCGCACAGGGTTTCACCACCGGTTTCATAAAGAAGCGGAATATCTGCGAAAAAGAAATTGGGAGAATTGCGATGCGTCTGCGCCTCGGCGCTCCACCGGCGGCGAATCCGCGGATGAAGAATTTTTTCAAGCGCGCCCCGTTGGTCTGCGCTCGCGAAGACTATGGCGCGGAGTCTCGCCCGATTCAAGTCGCCCGCACTAGAATAGATGCCAGGACCAAATTGAGTCTCGATTTCCTTCCGCACCTCCGGGTCAAGATCGACAAGTTCCTTTGCGGCCAGATCGGCATTGAAAAATTTCGCATCCGGCAAAAGCGCCCGCAGACAATCGCAGAACGTTGACTTGCCGGTGGCAATCCCGCCCGTGATCCCGATCGCAGGCACGTCTTGTTAAGAAGCACCCTTCACACGTTTCGCCACGATCTTTGCTTTCTGTGGTTCTAGCGAACCGGATGAGTTCAACATGCTGCCTGGTTGTTTCAGCGACCAACTGTTAGGAGCAACGCGTTGGAATCTTCCATCTTGGTGGAATAACGCTGGTATAGATCTTCTTTTCACTGGGCGACGTTGCAAAATCAACTCAAATAGTTTTTGGTCGCTAATTGGATGCTTCACCTTCGAAAGAAACTCGGCGGCAACATCAGCAACACTTCCGGTTTCGATGTTCGGCCACTCGGAGAGCGCCCGTATCCCCGTTTTAGCAATGGGTTTGAAACGTGAAGAAAATGACAAGCAGCCCACAACAGCACGCAGAGAGTTCGCAGGCCCCAATGGTCTGCCCCGACGCTTTGCCTCAGCAGCGCGTTGATTCGGCTGGTACTGTTGCGCGCCGGTATAAGTAAACTGCGGCGTCGTAATCAGGTTTTTCGTAATTTTGGTCAGCTGAAATTCCGTGCCTCGTGTCTGCGCCGGCGCCGTCCCGCCAACAACCAAAAAAATCGCCACGACCGAGAGAATGCGCTTCATCAGTAGATGTCGATCTTGCACCCAATCGAAGCCTGCGCGCAAGAGTACTCCCTTTGCTTCTTCTCCCGTCATCTAAATCCCACGCTCCCACCCCGGATGTTGACTGCTTAAAGCAGTCACTGCGAAAACAGCATCGAAATTCTTCCCACCCATTATCAGACGGCCCCCTCGCAGACCGACTGCTT
>JBDUDM010000065.1:0-10979 GCA_040002925.1 Spartobacteria bacterium
CCCGTGTTACCGCCGTGAAAGGGCGGTGTCCTAGGCCTCTGGACGATAGGGTCGGAAAAGCCCGCCAATATCGGAATTGAGTCTGCACCGCGCAAGGCAAATCGCCGCGAGCGTCACGCAAGATCGACAATCAACTTTGCCGTGCGCGCCGCCGCGCCGTGATGTTGCTCGAGCACTTCGCGCGCGTTTCGCACCAACGCATCCCGCCCGGTGCCGTCACGTAAAAGATCGACAATCGCATTTTGCAATTCCGCCGCCGAGCTGACCTGCAACGCGCCTCCGTGTTCAATCAGTTCCCGCGCGAAAGCGGAGAAATTTTCCATGTGAGAGCCGAATAGAACCGGCTTGCCGGCCATGATCGCTTCCGCCGGATTTTGTCCGCCACGGGCGAGCAGCGTTTTGCCGATGAAGACGATGGTCGCCGCCGAATACCAATGTCGCAGCTCGCCGGTGGAATCGAGCAGCAGACAATCGAGATGATCGAGGTCGATCAACGGCGCACTCCGCCGGTGCACCCGCAATCCAAATTGCGCGAGAACACGCTCAACTTCGGCCGCGCGTTCGACATGACGCGGCGCCAGGATGAGGAACAGATCTGGAAATTGAGTTCGGATTTCGCAAAAGATTTTGGCGAGAATCTCCTCTTCTCCATGATGCGTGCTGCCCCCGAGCAGAACGGGACGGTGATTGTCGATCTTAGCGGCACGCAGAACCTCCCGCGGAATCGCAAGATCGACATGTACGTTTTCCGGGTCGTACTTAATGCTGCCGACGTGACGCAGGTGCTCCGGCCCGACTCCCAATGCCGTCCAGCGTTCGATGTCTTCCACGTTTTGCACACAAATGAGATCGAGCATTCGAAACATCGGGCTCACGAAAAATCGAAAGCGGCGAAAGCGACCTTCCGAACGCGGCGACAATCGCGCGTTCACTAACGCGAGCGGGATTCTGCGTCGATTTGCTTCGGCCACCAGATTCGGCCAGACCTCCGCTTCAATTAGAACGATTTGGCGCGGCCGAATAACGGTAAAGGCGTGACGCATGATCGGCCAGAAATCCAGCGGTGCGTAGATGACTTGGATCCAGGCCGGAGCGTTGGCCTTGGCGAAGGCGAAACCGGTCGTGGTGGTTGTGGTCAAAACGCAAGGCCAGTCCGGCATCAGCGCGCGAATCTCCGGCGCCAGTTTTAACGCGATGGCAACTTCGCCGACGCTGACTGCGTGTAACCAAAGCGGCGAGGTGCTCGCCAACTTCTTGCGAAGATCGACATGGAACATTCCGAGGCGCTGTCCGAAATTTTCGCGGTAACCGCCGCGGCGAAACATTTTGACCAGGTAACCGGGCAGAAAAACGAGCAGGCCAATCGGCCAAAGCAAATTGTAGATGAAGCGGATCACAAATTCGGACGCAGAAATAAAACTTCGGTCGCGCCATACTTCCGCGCGCGCAGAGAATTCCATCGCGCCATCTCCGGAATCATTTCGCCCGGCGCTTTCTCCAAGACGAACAGGCCCTGGGGTTCGAGTAATTCAAGAAGGCGTGGGTCGGCCAGCAATTTTTCCGTGAAACGCTCGCCGGACTTTGTTTTTTCATACGGAGGATCGGCGAAAATGATTTGGAAGCGTTCCACCGGATTCGCGTTCTTTAAAAACTCGAACACGTCTTGTTGTCGCACGCGCCCATCTAATTTCGTTTTGGTGAGGTTCTTCTCGATCGCCTCAGTTGATTGTCGATCTTCGTCCACGAATAGAACGGAGGCCGCGCCTCGACTCAGCGCTTCGATCCCGAGCGCGCCGGTCCCCGCAAAAAGATCGAGAATGCTCGCGCCGATAATTTCGTCACCCAAACTCGAAAAGATGGCGGCTTTTACTCGATCCATGGTCGGACGCACTCCGTGCTTCGGCACTTGCAGCTGAATTCCGCCGGCAGACCCGGCGATGACTCTCATGGTGTGAGGGTCGGTTCTGGCGGACTCGGACTCGCCGATTCATCCGGCAGTGAAGGCGGGGGCGATTCCGCCGGAGATTGCTCGCGCGATCGTTCGCCTTTTTTCTTCTTCGGTCGATCCGACTTCGTGCCGCCGAGAAAACCCTTCATGATGCTGCCAAGATCTTTCAAATCGCGACCCACGACTTTCTCAACCAGATTAGATTTTGGCCGCTCAACGGTACCGGTCACTTCAAAATCGACCGCGGAAAGATCGGTATCGCTCAGTGGTTGAAAATTTTGCCGGATCGGTTTGTACAACTGGCCGCGGATTTTTTCGCTGATTGCGAGCTGCGCTTGTAATCGCAGCTTCCCATTGAATGCGACCGTGCCGGTGGCCGACAGGCGAATGTTAGCCGAGCGCAAGATTAACTCGTCAATGGTCACAACGCCGGGAGTGACGTGGTATTTCGCTTCGGCCTCTTGCAAGTGCAGCTGTGTGAGTTCTTCGATCTGCAAAATCTGGCCGAGCGCGACGAGCAAACTGTATTGCCGGAGCTGTCCATCTCGCAGCAGGATTTCTCCGGCACCATTTAGGGCGTTTGGATCGGCCGTCTCGCCTTGCGCCTCGAACTTCCCTTCCAATCTTCCCTGCACCGTTCCGCTCGGGCCGCCCGCTTCTTTTACGATTTGATCCGCCTGAAGATCGTGGAACCGGATGTTGAGATGAAAGGGCGAATCGGCCGATTCGGGATGCATCAGAAAACGTCCGTTAACTTCACCGCCGGCAGCTTTGGCGGAAATGTTAGGCAGATCGAGCTCGTCGGTGTCAAAGCGAAGTGGCGTTCGCAATTGTTCGAGAAAAAAACGGTCGCGCAGCGAAACTTTTTCGATCGTCGCATCGCCCCGCAACGCCTGGGTCGGGCTCACCCGACAGCGAACATCGACATTCTCGAACGCGGCGATGGCGGCTTGCGATTGGTCGAGAAACCGAAAATTTCCCCGGGCGATGCTAAAATGGCGGACCTCCGGTTCAAATGCTCGCCCGCTGGTCGGGCGTTCAATTTTTGGGGCAGGAACGGACCTGGGCGTCGCCGATGAAGTCACATCCGGCACGGGAGGCGACTCACTGATCGCGGGCGATAGAGTTTGCTCTTGCTGTGCTTCTGCTGGCGGTTGCTGGTCACCGCGGCCCGGTAAACGCCATTTTCCGTTCGCGTTCTGCGCCCAATATACTGTCGGACTGACCAGTTTAATTTCTTTAATGACGAGCCGCTTGGAAAAGAGAGAAAGTAAACGGACGCGCAGGCCAAAGGTTTCCGCGACCAGAAAATCGCTGGACTGCCCAGTCATTGTCTGTGGAATGGTAATGCCGGTTAATTTCAAACCGCCCCAGGGCGTGACACTGATGCGGCGAATCTGCAAGGTGGTGCCTAACCGATGGCTGAGTTCCTGCTGAATCCGCGCTTGTGTTGCCTGCGATTGCACATACAGATTTGCGCCGATCAACGCCACGAGCGCGAACGCGACGACCGCGGCCAAAGCGAAGAGAAGAAGCCTACTGAATTTCCGCACGCGAAGACGTTACGCAGGTCAACTTTGAAGAAAAGATGAAAGCCCGTTCCGGTGAATGACACCCTGGTGATTCTTAATCCCGCTGCCCACAGCACGCGGGCTCGCCGCTGGCGTTCGCAAATCGAAACACTCGCGCGTCACTCCACTTTCTGCGCGACCTCGGGCGCCGGCGAAGCCGAAACCATCGCGCGCAACGCGGTGCACGAGGGCTTCACTAAAATCGTGGCGGCCGGTGGGGATGGGACCATCAACGAAGTCGTCAATGGTCTGGCGGGCAGTTCCGCGACGCTCGGCCTTTTGCCCATGGGCACGGTGAACGTTTTCGCGATGGAACTTGGTTTGCCCTCAAACGATCTCGAATCGTGCTGGCGGATCATCGAGGGCAGCCACACGCGCGTTGTCGATCTTCCGAGCGCGAACGGAAAACATTTTGTGCAGCTGGCCGGCGTCGGTCTTGACGCGCAGGTCGTCAAAGAAACGAGCGCGCGACTGAAACGGAATTTCGGTCCGTTAAGTTATCTCATCTCCGCCGCGCAGGTAGCGTCGCGGCAGCCGCCGCGCCTTCTCATTGAAAGAGCGAACGCGCCCGCCATCGAAGGTTCGTTTGTGCTCGTCGGCAATGGCCGGCGCTATGGCGGTCCGTTTCCATTTTTCAAACACGCGCTGATCGATGACGGCTTGCTCGACGTCGTCGCCTTCAAGCAGTTCGGTTATTTTGAGATCATCAAATATTTACAGGATGTGTTTTTTAGTTCGGACATTTCCCTCCCCGAAGTGGATTACTTCCAGACATCGTACCTTCGAGTTACCAGCGACGACAAGGTTCCGGTCGAGCTCGACGGCGAACTCGTCGGGAATTGTCCTGTGGAATTTAGGGTGAAGCAAAAAACGCTGCGCGTCCTCACTCCGGCGAGATCGACATAGCGTGGCCCGGCCGCGCGCCCTGGACGAGATCGCAATCGACAAATTTCGCGCGTTGTCATACCCTCGGTAAATGCGGCTGTCCGGGCGGAAATACTCCTCGTCGACGCAGCATTGGGCGAAACGGCAGTGGGTCGTCTTACTCTCGCTCATCGGCATCAACCTGGCGGTGTTTGCCGCGCAATTGGTCATCGAGACCTTTTATCCCGGCTTCGTCCGCGCCTATCTCGGAATCAGCCACACCGGCGTGCGCGATGCCTACTCGTGGCAATTCGTTACCGCAATGTTTTTGCACGACGGACCCTGGCATCTCGTCGGCAACCTCCTCATCCTTTATCTGCTCGGTCGCGATCTCGAGACCATTCTCGGACAACGCCACTTTCTGTATCTTTATCTCGCGGGCGCGATCGGCGGCGAGCTCGGTCATCTTTTCCTGATGCCCGCCGGGTCGGTGTTGCTCGGCGCATCCGGTGGAGTCATCGCCATCGTGTGCGCCTACGCCGTCATTCTTCCGGAGCTCGAACTGACCTCCAGCTTTTTATCGCTGCCGTTACGAGTAAAAGCGAAACACTTCGCTTATGGCGTAGTAGTATTCGCGGCGATTCTTTTGGTCATTGATCGGACTGGAGTGGTCTGCCACAGTGCGGCGATCGGCGCCTGCGCGTCCGGTTGGCTTTACGCGCATTTGCTCGGATTCGGTCGACCATCATTTCTGCAACGATTCCTGCAACGCCGGCGGGAAACGGTAGAGCGCTACGAGCACCTGAGCGTCGAACAATTAATGGCGGAGAAAATTGATCCACTCTTGGAAAAAATCTCGCTTAACGGGTTCGTTTCTTTGACGCGCAGCGAACGCCGCGCCTTGTTCAGGGCCAGGGAAAAAATGTTACGGGACGCGGCCATCGGCTGATCCCGCTCATTTCGTCGATTGGTTTCGCACTGATTTCGCGGCATCTTCCGCGCGATGCATGATGCGCCCGCCTGGATTCGCAAAAGAGCGACTGCGTCATTTAATCCCGCGCAGGTCGAAGCAACATTGGTCGAATTGAGCGAACGCTGGCCGTCGGAGAATCCATCACTTGTCGATCTTGCGAGCCGATTTCCATTGGGAGAGTCCGCCCTCATCCATCTTCTCGCCCTCTCGAGCGTTTCCGCCGCGCGATTGGTTCAGCACCCGGAGATTTTGCTTTGGCTTTCCCGACCGGAGATCTGCGCGAATCCACGCAACGGCAGCGAGATGGCCGCCGAATTGCACTCGGTCGCCGGCGATTCCGTAGCGGAGGATAACTTCCGTGGTCTTCGCCTTTGGAAAAATCGCGAGATGACTCGTATCGCTTTACGGGAGGTGGCGGACGTCGCACCGCTCGAAGAGACGACCGCGGAGTTGTCGCAGATCGCAGAAATCTGTGTCCGGCGCGTATTCCAATACTGGAACGATTCACTGCGGGAACGACACGGCTCTCCCGACGCCGAATTCACCGTGCTGGCGTTAGGCAAACTCGGCGGTTCGGAATTAAATCATAGTTCGGATGTCGATCTTATTTTCCTCTACAGCGAAGAAGGAAAACTTGCGGCCCATTTTTCGTATCACGAATTTTTCAATCGGTTGGCCGCCAAGATTCTCGAGACGTTCAATAGCACTCATCCGGAAGGCCCGTTGTTCCGCGTCGATTTACGGCTGCGGCCTGAAGGAACGGCCGGTCCGCTGACGCGTTCGCTCCGCAGTATGGAATATTACTACAGCGGGTTTGGCGAAACGTGGGAACGGCTGGCGCTGATCAAAGCGCGCGGGATCGCCGGCAGCGCCGAGCTGACCTATGATTTTTTGCGCCAGCATCAGCCTTTCATTTATCCGAAAAGCGCGACGCCGGATTTGCTCGAGCAAATCGCCAACATCAAGCAGCGCATCGAGCACGATGTCGTCGGCTCCGCCAATCTTCATCGCGATGTGAAACTCGGCCGTGGCGGAATTCGCGAGATCGAATTCGTGGTGCAGACAATTCAATTCATTCACGGTGCGCGTCACGCCTTTCTACAGGGAACGAGTACACTCAAGGCGCTCCGCGCGCTCGCGGAACTCGAGTTGATCCCCCAAAATGAAATTGTCGATCTTGACCGGGCTTACCGATTTCTGCGTCGCACCGAGCACCGTCTGCAGATCGAAGCGGAGCAACAAACTCACACGCTTCCGACAGAACCAAAACATCTCGAGCGATTGGCGCTGAGTCTTGGTTTTGCGTCGGCCGACGCGTTCAACGCGGAACTGGAAGGGCAGACGGAAGCCGTCCGGAAGATTTTCGACCGCGTTGTCAGCGCCGCGCCGCCAAGTAGAACGCGCGAGGCGCTTACCATTTTCTCTAATGAAGCGCAGGCGCAACGCGCGCTCGTGGAGTTGGAACATGGACCGCGCAATACCCACGTCTCTGCGCGGACGCGTCAAATATCGCGTAAACTGCGGCCGCTCCTTTTTGAACAGCTGGCCGAGTCAGCCGATCCGGACGCAACGCTCACTCAGTTCGTTCGTTTTGCCGATGCCTATGGAATGCGCAGCATGCTTTTCGAGTTACTCGTGGCGAATCCGCGTCTTCTCGAATTGCTGACCAAAACATTTGATGCGAGCCGATTTGCCGGCGATCTCCTGGTGCGGCATCCGGCGCTTCTCGAAGAAGTTACCCGCGGCGGGAAACTGGATCAAAGCGTTGATACGGCAGGCCACCTCAGTGAATTGCGGGCGTCGGTAAAAAAGAACGATGTCGATTTTGTCCGGGAATATCGGCAATCGCAGTTGCTTCGAATTCTTTTACGCGATGTGCTGCAACTGACTGACCTGGCCCACATCTGTTCCGAGCAAACCGCGCTGGCCGAGGCCTGCTTGATTGTTTTGAATGAAATAATCGGAGCGAAAAATCTGACGATCATTGCGCTCGGGAAATTTGGCGGACGAGAATTGAGCTACGGCGCCGATCTCGATGTGGTGTTTGTCGGCGAAGATAGCAGTGCGGCGCAGCGGATTATCGCGGCATCAGCGCAGGCCAGTTCCGAAGGCAGTTTGCCTCGCATCGACGCGCGGCTCCGGCCGGACGGAGAAAAAGGACCACTCGTCTGCTCCCTCGAAAGTTATCGACAATACTATGAAACACGCGCGCAGTTTTGGGAACTGCAGGCATTGACCCGCGCGCGACCGATTGTCGGCCCGATGCAGAACGAGTTCATCGCCTTGGCGAAACATTTATGGAAACGCGCGGGAGAAGATGTCGATCTTATGACGAAGATCGATGACATGCTCGAACGCATTCGACGCGAACGCGGAAGTGGCTCGGAGTTTCGTGATTTCAAAACCGGCACCGGCGGAATCATCGAAGCGGAGTTTTTGATTCAAGCACTGCAGATGCGCGCAAACGTTTGGGAACCAACTTGGAGTCGCGCGGTGTCAGCGCTCGAGCGGGCCGGTCACCTAAGCAAGAAGGACGTTGTCGATCTTAGAGTCGCCTATGAACTGCTGCGGCGTTGCGAATCGGTTTTGCGTCGTTATGAGAACGCGACGGTGTCGAGTGTGCCGGCGGATGCCGCGCAGCGACAGATGCTCGCTCGACGTCTCGGTTTCGCCACGCCCGAAGTATTTGCGGAGCGATATCGCGCAGCGCGATTGTCGATCCACGGAATTTATAGCCGCGTCTTCAAGAAGGCGCCGCTAATGTCGCGCGAACAAGTTGAGAAATTGTTGAACGACTAACAAGCTGACCCAGAGCCCGGCGCAGACGATTAAGAAAAGTGCAGCCAAAACGCCGACGACAAATATCCAATCGCTCTTGCGCGCTCGAGTCGAGCGACCGGTGTGTTGTTGCAGGATCGCGTAGTTGCGCGCATTCGATTTGAACCAAAAGGAAAAGGCATCGCCAACGACTGGGATGATGCCGACGAGCTCGTTGACCAGAATGTTAACCGACATTCGCGCCAGCAGAATTTTGGGGATGCCAACTCGCGCGGCCTGAATAAGCGCCAACGCGGAAACGAATGCTGAGCTGGTGTCGCCGAGACCGGGGATCAATCCAATAATTGGATCGAGTCCGAAACGAAGTTTCGTCCCGGGGATGCGGACGAATTCATCCATGACTAACGCGAGCCACTTGAAGAGTGGATCGAGCGAAGCGCGCCGTGCCTTCTCTTCGGGCGGGAGAACTTCCCACTCCACTTCGCGTGCAGGTGTTGGCTTCAGGATAAGATCGACAATCGCTGGAGCAATTGTTTAACCGGGAATCTCTTTCAGCATTTGCGTGTTCGTCGGAAATTTCTTCACGAACATGAGCAGACGTTGAATCGCTTCTTCCGGTTTGTGGCCAGCCAGTCCGCGACGGATCAAATTAATTTTTTCCAGCTCCCACGGCTGGAGAAGGAGTTCTTCCCGACGCGTTCCAGAAAGAAAAATGTCGACCGCGGGATAGATTCGCTGGTCGCCAATCTTGCGGTCCAAAACCATTTCCATGTTTCCGGTGCCTTTGAACTCCTGGAAAATGAGCTCGTCCATTCGGCTGCCGGTGTCGATCAAGGCTGTGGCAACGATGGTCAGTGAACCCGCTTCTTCGGTATTCCGCGCGGCCGCAAAAATCTTGCGCGGAATTTCCATGGCCCGCGCATCGATACCGCCACTCATGGTGCGGCCTCCGCCGGACATGGCGTTATTGAATGCTCGAGCGGTGCGCGTGATCGAGTCGAGCAGTATGAAAACATTCTGGCCGGCTTCCACCATTCGCTTGGCTCGCTCAATGGCGAGCTGGGCGAGGCGAGTGTGGCTTTTAATGTCGCTGTCATTCGAGCTGGCGATGATTTCGGCTTTCGGATGCGAGCGTTTGAAATCAGTGACTTCTTCGGGCCTTTCATCGACAAGAAGAATGATGAGCTTCATCTCCGGATGATTTTTAACGACGGCTTCAGCGATATGATGCAGCAGCGTGGTCTTGCCGGTGCGCGGCGGAGCGACAATCAAACCGCGCTGGCCCATGCCGAGCGGCGTCATCAAATCCATGATGCGCGTGGTGTAGCGATCCGGAACGGTCTCCAGCTTGATCCGCTTGTTCGGATTGATGGTGGTGAGCTCTTCGAAGGGACGCAGCCCTTCGTACTTGCCCGGATCCTCGGTGTTGATCTGGAGAAGCTTGACCAACTGCGGTCCACGGTTGCCGCGCCGAGTTTCGCCGTAAATCCACATTCCGTCGCGCAGGCCGAAACGGCGAACGATTTCCGGAGTAACAAAAATGTCCTGCGGTGTTTGGACGAAGTTACGTTTTGGATCGCGCAAAAATCCGAAGCCTTTGCCGGAGATTTCGACAATACCTTCTCCGAATTCTGGTTCGCGCACTTCGCCTTCGCCTTCAGGAACTAATTGTCGATCTTCGCCTTCGTATCCGGCCTCATTGCCGGCGTCGCCGGAGTTGGGAGCGTCATTATTAGGCGCTCCGAAATTATCATTGCCGCCCGGGCCACGATCGTAAAAACGGCGGCGCGGATAACGGCGTCGCGGACGGCGACGGCGTTGATCTGGCGCAGCAGCCCCTGCTGGAGCAGACGCTGAGGTTTCCAGCGGTCGAGGCTGGTTCTGATTTTCTTCAGTCATAAAACAAACGGACTAATCGCTCTCGGGCAGCGAATCGCCGCCCTATCAGCGGCCTAAATCTATTTAAGCCGGCAATCTGGCCAGCAATTCGTCGGGAATTTCTATATTTGAGTAGACGTTTTGGACGTCATCATCGTCTTCGAGGCCATCGCAGAGCTGCAAAACCTGCTTTGCGATGCTTTCATCGGCAATCGGAACGGTCGTATCGGGAATAAACGTAAACTTCTGCCCCTCAGTCGTGACGCCGGCTTGTTTGAGCGTCTCAGCTACGGCGTAGAGCTGATCGTGGGCAGTGGTGATAACATACTGATCCTCCTCTGTTGTCAACTCCTCTGCCCCAGCATCGAGGGTTAATTCGAGCAGCCGATCCTCATCAATGGACCCTCGAGAAACGGTGATTTGGCCCTTCTTGTGAAACATGTAGGAAACACTCCCGCTGGTAGCGAGATTGCCATCGTTTTTGGTGAAGATGCTGCGAATTTCGGCGGCGGTACGATTGCGATTGTCGGTCGCGGCTTCGACAATCACGGCTACACCGCCGGGCGCGTAACCTTCATACACGATCTCGTCGAAATGTTGCGCTTCGCTGCCTTCGCCTGTGCCGCGTTTGATCGCGCGATCGATGTTGTCGTTAGGCATACTTTGCGCGCGCGCGGTCTGGATGGCGCTGCGCAACCGGGGATTTCCATTGGGGTCGCCCCCGCCGGTCTTCGCCGCAATGGAGATTTCCTTGGAGAGTTTGCTAAAGAGCTGGCCGCGCTTGATGTCGAGCGCGCCCTTGAAGCGCTTTACCTTCGACCACTTGCTGTGCCCGGACATATAGATGTCGATCTTAGGCGGCTACCACCGAGCGCTTTCGCGCGGTTGGATCCAGGATGCGTTTTCGCAAGCGCAGTGACTTCGGCGTTGCTTCGACGTACTCGTCGACGTCGATGTACTCGATCGC
>JBDUDM010000160.1:0-3242 GCA_040002925.1 Spartobacteria bacterium
CAACACCGGCAGCGACGGCAACGATTGCTCCGACGGCCACGCCTTTCCGGCGACCATCTCCGCTTGCCACCGCGACTCCTGCGGTTACCCCGCTCGGAACGGCGACCATCGCTCCGACCGCGACCGCAACGCCGACACCTGTTGTAAGATCGACATCTACTCCGGAACCAACCGCGACTCCTGCGGCTAGCGCAGCGCCCTCGGCCTCAGCGATCAGCTCGCCCGTCGTTAGCCCAAGTGCGACTTCATCGGTTCAACCGCCGCGCGTCGGCGGAAAATTCAGGTCCATGCGCAAGCAGATGGAAGACAGTGGGGCTCTGAGGAACATGACACCACCGCCTTCTCCAGATGAATCGGGTATGACACCCCCGCGACCGGTTCGGCGCCGTGCCGCGAAACCGTTTCCGGCAGAGGAGTCGCCAGCACCTTCCACTTCACCAGCAGTGAGCGCGACGCCCACTCCGCCAGATCAAGCCCGCGTCGGCGCTGAAGTAAAAAAATCGCAGGCACAAAGGATGGAACCGCGTCATACCGATCCAATGAGTTCGCCTGCTTCTGCTATTGCTACGCCGACGGCGACCGCTGCGTCGACATCAAGCCCGACCGTCTCGCCGGCCGCGCCGGATTCAGCATCTGCTGACCAGGGACGCGAAGGGAAAAAGGAAAGAAAGCGCGAGCGTAGACTCGAACGACAGCAAGCCGCGGATGATTCCGCTACGCCTTCGCCTTCGCCGATGTTTTCACCCGCTCCGACCCCGGTTCCGGAATAACCTTCAGCTTGCCGGTGCGTCGACGCGCGTTTGCTGTTCCGACATTTCCCGCGCGTACGCGAGGGTGTCGATTGCATCGACCGTTTTATCTCGTCGGATCCCTTTGATGCGCGGAAAACGCAGCGCCAAACCGCTCGCGTGCCGCGTGCTCGGTTGAATCGAATCGAAAGCGACTTCCAAGACGATATTCGGAGTGACTTCGCGGTAACGGCCGCGATCGACAATCGTATTCTGCTGAAAGTGTTCGGTTAACTCCGCGATCTCGACATCCGTTAGGCCGCTGTAAGCTTTGCCGATCGGCAACAATTCGCCGGTCGCTTCGTCGCGCACCGCGAACGTGTAATCGCTGAGCACGCCATTGCGTTTGCCATGACCGAGCTCGGCCGCGACGACGACGACATCGAGCGTGGCCAGTTCCTTTTTTAATTTGAACCAAAACATCCCGCGCCGGCCCGGTGAATAAAAACTTTCCGGATCCTTGATCATCAATCCTTCGTTCGAACGACGTCGCGCCTGCTGAAAAATTTCCTCGATGTCCGCGGCCGAATGCGCCGGGAAAACTTCCGCGACTTGAAATTGCGATGGCATGTCGATCTTGCGCAGAAGTGCGCGGCGTTCGCGCAAAGGCGTCTTCAACAGCGAGCGGCCATTCAGCCAAAGCAAATCGAACGCGATGAATACGACCGGCACATCCGCGGATGCGGCCGCGAACAGATCGGTGCCGCCATCGTGTTTCCGACCGAGACGTTTTTGCAAATCGAAGAAGGTGAGTTTGCGTCCGTGCTCAAAGGCGATGATCTCGCCGTCGAGGATAAGATCGACATCGAACTTTCGCGCTTGCTCCGCGATCTCGGGAAATTGCTCCGTGATGCGTTTGAGATCGCGCGAAAAGATTTCCACTCGCTCGGAGTTGCGATGCAACTGCGCGCGAATCCCATCGAACTTGTCTTCGACGTAAACTGTTTCGACCTTTTCGAATCGCTCCCAGATTGTTTCCGCGGTGGGCTCCGGACTGGCGAGCATCGACTTGATCGGCCGCAAGATCGACAATTCCGCCGTCGCCAATTCATTTTTCGAAGCGAGCAACGCCGCCGCGCCTATATCGCCTAACAACATGTTCGCTTCCTTCACTTCATCGAGCGGGACATCGAACGCTTTCGCGATCGCTTCCTCGACCAATCCTTCGCGCAAACCGATGCGAAGATCGCCGGTCAAAATCTTGACCACGTATTGACCCTCGCACGCGGACAAGATCGACAATCGCTTTTGCAGCATCTCCGTTTTCGCAATCGGACCGCGCGCTTTTTGAAGCTGCTCGAAGAATTCTTTCGATTCCGAAATCGTAAACGGCTGCGGCTTGGTGCGGCCATCAAGCGATTCGAACGCCGTTTTACCGGCATCGCCATGGCTGTGCGCAATGCGGCGAAATTCCGCTTCACTCAATTTCGCAGCGGTCATCAGCGCGCGGTAAATAATCGAGCCGCCGACCTGGAGCGTACGCAGATCGCTTTGGGCAAATGCTTTTCCGGTTAGATAAGTTGTCGCGATCGGAAGCTGGTTTGGCGTGAGCGTGCGAAAGTAATCCGCGAGCAACCGAACCTTCTCGAGCTTGGCCGGCGTGGCGGCGATCGCTTCGCCGACATTAACGAATTCGCAAAACTCCGAGTCTTCTGTAATCGCCGCCGTATCGACGGCAATTCTTTCAAACGCAGGCGACACGCCTGCCGCTACAGTTTTTCCGAGTGTGAGTTCGAGTTGGTTTTGCGCAGACAAGGCCCACGCTTCGATGCCGCGATCGCGCAAGTCGCGCGCGAACTCCGCGGCGAAACCGTGCAGCGTGAGCACGCGCTTCGGCTGCACAAGATCGACATACCGAATGAGGTCGGGGTAATCGGCGTGATCGGAAAGCGGAAAAGCGGCGTCGACTTGATAGCGATAAACCGCGTTCGGATCGACCGCCCAACCGCTGATCATGGCCACGCGTTTGCGCGGAATTTTTTCGAGCATGCGCGAACGATTCGCACTCGGCGGGCAGATGAGGACTTTGCCCGCGACGTCGTTAGCGTTGTAGCGACCGTATTTGCAAAAGGCCTGGCCGAATTGCTCGTAAATGCGCGTCATGGCAAAGACCGAACCGTGCAACATCGGCTCAAGACCGGCGCCATCGAGCGCGCACAAAATTTCCTGCGCTTTGCCGAGTGAATAGCCGAGCAGCACTGGAACTTCGCCGTCTTCGAGCGCGTCGCGACAAAAGGCGACGATCTGATTCATGATGAATTCGGTCGGCGGAAATTTATAACGGGGGAGGCCGAACGTCGTCTCCATGATCAAGGTGTCTGCTTGTTTCCATTCGGTGGGTTCGGCCGAGCGGCCCTGGCGCAATTTGAAGTCGCCAGTGTAAAGCAGCGAGCCGTGGTCTGATTCGATAAAAATTTGGGCGGAACCGAAAATATGACCCGCCGGCAAGAGGGT
>JBDUDM010000161.1:0-3241 GCA_040002925.1 Spartobacteria bacterium
CCAGATCGATGAAGCAAACGCGCCGGCGGATGTGTCCATCCAGATTTTCAGCCATGGCAACATCGTTTCGCAGGAGAGCGGCATGTTGGCAACGTTACGCCGAACGCTGGCACAAAGCGCGGGCGCGATCATGTGGAGCTTGCGCATGATCGGCGTGGCCATTGCATTTCTGACGCCGTGGGTCATTGCGCTGGCAGGCGTGATTTGGATCGCGAGACGCATCGCGCGGGCGCGACGCAACAAATCTCAGAAATTGTAGGGCGTCTGTGTCAGACGCCTGGCGTTTCACAGAAACGCCCTACAACTAATTTGCAGGCGGCACGCCTGCCGCTACAGTATCCTCGACGCTGGAACGCAGCCTTCGACCATGAGCATTCAACCTTTTAGTCTAACGAACGCCGCCGTTCAATCGCTCCCGAAGCATCTCCTGCAATTCGCGGTCGATCAGCGCTTCGATGATTACACCGCGGTCGATCACGCGGTCTGGCGCTTCATCATGCGGCAGAACACATTTTTTCTGAAGGAGTACGCGCACAAGGTTTACTTCCAGGGTTTGCTGGATACCGGCATTTCCTTCGAACGCATTCCGCGCATCGAGGAGATGAATAACATTCTCGGCATGATTGAGTGGGGCGCGGTCGCGGTGGATGGATTTATTCCGCCGGCGGCGTTCATGGAATTTCAGGCCTACAAAGTTTTGGTCATCGCCTGCGACATGCGCCAGATCAATCACATCGAATACACGCCCGCGCCCGACATCGTGCACGAAGCGGCCGGGCATGCGCCGATCATTGTCGATCGCGAATACTCCGATTACCTCCAGCGTTTCGGCGAAGTCGGCGCCAAAGCGATGTCGTCGAAAAAAGATTTCGAGCTGTATGAAGCGATCCGCCAGTTGTCGATCTTGAAGGAGCAGCCGAACGGCGATGCTAAAGCAATCGGAGCGGCCTTGAAGCTGGTGGAAGATCGACAAAAGAATTTGGGTGAACCGTCCGAGATGGCGCTGCTTTCGCGGCTGCATTGGTGGACGGTCGAGTACGGACTGATCGGCACAGTCGAGAATCCAAAAATTTACGGTGCCGGATTGCTCTCATCGATCGGCGAATCGGTTTCATGCCTCGAGTCGCACGTGAAGAAGTTCCCCTACTCCATCGAAGCCGCGGTCACGCCTTTCGATATCACAACGAAGCAGCCGCAATTGTTCGTCTGCCGCGATTTCAAACATCTCTCCGATGTGCTCGAAGAATTTGCGAGCAAGATGGCCTATCAAGTCGGCGGACTCGAAGGAATCAACAAGGCGATCGAATGCAAGAACACCGCCACGTGTGTGTATTCATCGGGATTGCAAGTCACCGGAACTTTCAGTGAGGTGATTGTCGATCTTAGCAACAATCCGATTTATCTGCGCACGGCCAGCCCGACCGCGCTCGTATTTAAGGACAAAGAGCTGGCCGGTCACGGACGGGATTATCACAAGGATGGATTTGGTTCACCGATCGGAAATTGGAAAGAAACCGAACTCGCGGAAGGCAAAGAGACGAAGCTCGAGTTCGACAGCGGCGTTACCGTCGAGGGCAAGATCGACAAGGTCCTACGCCGCGATGAAAAAATTCTGTTGATCACATTTTCCGATTGCACCGCCAAGTTGGGGGATCGCGTTTTGTTCGAACCCAGTTGGGGAACGTACGACATGGCTGTGGGCGATCGCATCAGTTCGGTTTACAACGGCGCCGCCGATAAGGACGCTTACAATCAGGTCGCGCTCACTCCAAAAGAGCGCACGATCAAAATTCCTTCCGATGCGAAACGGAAGAAGCTCGAGAATCTTTACGCGCAGGTTCGCCAGATTCGCGAGAGCAAAACCGGCTACGAGCGGCTCGGCGAAATCTGGGAGACGCAGCAAGTCGAGCATCCCGACGATTGGTTATTGTCGATGGAAATCTTTGAGCTGCTCGACGCCATCGGCCTGCAGCCGGAGTTGAAAGCGAAGATCGACAAGTTCCTTAACGAGAAGAAAACGACGAGCAAAGATCTGACCACGTTGATCAGCTGGGGATTTCGATTAGTCGATTATCACCGCTCGCCCGAAGCTCATCCCGCTTCGGTGAAGGCTTCTTCGGCGACCCGCTGATTCCATTCGTTCTCGAATGGCTGATCCAGTATTGCCGCCGGAATTTCTGGCGCGCGGTCCCATCATCATCGGCGCGACCGGCGGCTCGGGCACGCGCGTCATCGCAAAAATCCTGCGCGACTGCGGAGTTTACATGGGCAAACGTTTTACACCGGCGCTGGACGCCGTTGAAGTCGGCCGGCCGGCCGCGCGTTGGATCGACAAGTACATGGCGAGTGAACTGAACGGCGAAACGCCACCGAGCATCGAAGAAATGGCCGCCGATCTAAAACCCATTTTCGAAAATCACCTCACCCCCATCCGCGAAAATCCGCGGAAGTGGGGGTGGAAATCGCCGCGCAGTATTTATCTGCTTCCGTTCTATCACGCGATTTTCCCGGCGATGCGTTTCATTCACGTCGTGCGCGATGGTCGCGACATGGCTTTCTCGACCAATCAACACCAACTGCGCGATCACGGTCACGTCGTTCTGCGCGACTTGCCGCCCGACACGAGCGAGCCGGTACGAGCGATGACCTTGTGGACACGCATAAACTTGCCCCGCGCTGAATTTGGCGAACGCGAGCTGCGCGATCGTTATTTGCGAATTCGCTTCGAAGATCTTTGCGCGAATTCCGCAGAAGTAATCTCTAAATTGCTTCGCTTTATCGAGGCTTCCGGCGACGCAGAGAAGATTGCGCAAGATGAAGTAGCGCCGCCGGACTCGATCGGCCGCTGGCGTACGCAAGATCGACAACTGATCGCGGAATTGAATCGCGTAGGCGGCGCGGCCTTACTAAAATTTGGCTACGTTTAAGAGCGCTCGTCTTTGAAGTGTCGTTTGCCCTTCTGCGCGAGGGCGAACTCGTCTTTGCTCAAAATGTTCTCGTCGAGTTGCATGTCGATCTTGCAAAAGTTTCGGAACCACGTCTCGATTCGTTCCTGACTCTTGAGCACATCTTCGGTCAGAAAATTAGCATCGATATTGATGCAAATCGCTCCGACCACGCCAAATTTCTTCCGCACGATCGGGATGGTGGTACACTTAAACCGACGCGAACCAATGTTGAGCTCGTAGTTAAGTTTGTCTTCGTGGAGCAACTGGCGCTTTTTTAAATCGATGAGCAGGTT
>JBDUDM010000066.1:0-10880 GCA_040002925.1 Spartobacteria bacterium
ACATCGGCCGGCACGAAGGCGGCGAAGAGACCAGTGAAAACAAAAAACAGCATGTTTGACTTGTAGGGCGTGCGGTACTTCGGGTGCACATCCGAAAAAACTTTCGGGACAAGTCCGTCGCGACTCATGGAGAAGAAAACGCGCGATTGGCCGAGCAACATCACCAGAATGACTGACGAGAAGCCGGCGAGAATCGCGACCGTGACCGATCGGGATAACCACTCGTAGCCGGTCATATATTTAGTGATGGCGAACGCGACTGACGCTTCACGACCGGCGGAGCGAAAATCCTGGACACTGGCCACGCCGCTCAGCACGTAAGAGAAGAGTACATAAAGAATCGTGCAAAAAGCGAGCGACCCGAGAATGCCGATCGGCATGTCGCGCTTGGGGTTTTTGGCTTCTTGCGCTGCCGTCGAGACCGCATCAAAACCGATGTAGGCAAAGAAGACGACGCCGGCCGCGCCCAGAATACCAAGGATTCCTCCGTAGGCGTGGGTGATACCTTGCGGCGTGGTGTAAGTCGTCGCTGCCGGAATGAGCGGGGTGTGGTTGGCCGGATTGATGAATCCCCAGCCGAGGCCGATGAAAAGCAAAACGATGCTCACTTTCAAGACAACGATGAGGCCGTTGACGAGAGCTGATTCCTTCGTTCCGCGAATGAGCAGAAGGGTCAGCAAGAAAAGGATAACGATTGCCGGGAGATTCATCATCCCGTGAAGGCCGGCGGCGTCATGTTCGAAAGGCGAATGCGACCACTGGTATGGCACGCGCAGCCCGAACCACTCGAGGACGCGATTGGCATACTCGCTCCACGCAATCGCGACCGTCGACGCGGCGACGGCATATTCGAGGATCAAATCCCAGCCGATGATCCAGGCGACGAGCTCGCCCATGGTCGCATAGGAATAAGTGTAGGCGCTTCCTGCGACCGGAATCATCGAGGCGAATTCTGCGTAACAGAGACCAGCAAACGCGCAGCCCAAGCCCGCGACCATAAACGCCAGCACGACCGATGGACCCGCGCGATCTGCAATGGCGGCGGCGGTGCGCACAAATAGACCCGCCCCGATGATCCCGCCGATGCCGAGGGCAATAAGATTGACCGGACCTAACGAACGCTTGAGGCTGTGTTCGCCGACGTCCGCCGCTTCTGCCATCAACTTATCGATCGGCTTTTTTGCGAATAAATTTCCCATGTGTCCGTTTCCTTGTTCGGTTCCTACTTGTTTCGGTTTGTCGCGAGGTGTTGGTCGCCTACGGCGCGGCCACGTTTGATTTTCTCCAGAGAAAGTAAACCGGCGCGCCGGTTAGCACGATGATAAGGCCGGGCCAGGTCGTGGCCGTTTGATAAAGGAAAAGGACGATCAGAATTACCGACGCGCCGACAATGTAGAGCGCAGGGATGAACGGATAACCAAACGCTTTATACGGACGCTCGGCGTCTGGTCGTTTTCGACGCAGCACAAAAAGACCGACGATGGTGAGAATGTAAAAGATGAGCGCGGCTGAGATCACGTAGTCGAGGAGATTGCCGTAAAGATTTCCGTAACCGGTGACATTGCCCGCGGCGTCGGTCTTGACCGTGCGCGGCAGCACTAGGACGCCAGCCCAGATTCCCTGAATGATGAGACCCCAGGCCGGGACGTGGTTCTTATTCAACTGCGCCACGCGCCGGAAGAAAAGTCCATCCAGCGCCATCGCGTAATAAGCGCGCGCGCCGGCGAGAATGAGTCCGTTGTTGCAACCGAAAGTCGAGACCATGATCGCGACCGCCATGATCGTCGCGCCCGCGCCGGGGAAAATGACATTGGCCGTTTCCGACGCCAC
Organism: Spartobacteria bacterium; assembly: GCA_040002925.1. Classification (GTDB taxonomy): domain Bacteria; phylum Verrucomicrobiota; class Verrucomicrobiia; order Chthoniobacterales; family UBA10450; genus JAJPGZ01. The sequence goes on from JBDUDM010000066.1 coordinate 1,831, forward strand.
GCGATCGCTCGCCGCATTTTGAATCGCGCCGAACGGAAGCGCCGCCAGATAGGCGACGTTCGCGAGTAGATAAAGTCCGATCACGAGAATGGTGCCGAACGCGAGCGAGAGCGGAATGTTCCGCCGCGGATCCTTCACTTCGCCGGCGGTGAAGGTGATGTTGTTCCAGGCGTCCGCGGAAAAAAGCGAATTGGTTTGCGCCACACAGATGCCGACGAACAACCCGAACGCAGTCGCCGCCGTTAATCCCTGTCCGACTTCCTGCAAGCCGCCGCGCAAACTCCAGAAGTCCTTAAAACTTGCCGCGCCCGCGCCCGATCGTAGACCGACGACAATGCCGAGAACGATGAGCGCAATCAGCGCGCCCGTCTTGGCGGTTGTGAAAACATTTTGCACGAGCTTGCCGAGCTTCAACCCGCGCGTGTTCATGAATGTGAGCAGCGCGATCATGGCCAGGCCGAGGAACTGCGCGGTCGAGAGCGAAAAGGCGTAGCTGCCGAAACGAATCGGCGCGATTAGATAATTCGATTCCGAAACCCACGGAACCAGCACTCCGGTATAACGACCGAATCCGACCGCGACCGCCGCGATTGTGCCGGTCTGGATAACGAGGAACAAGGTCCAGCCATAAAGAAAACCCCATAGCGGCGAGAAGGCCTCGCGCAAATAAACATATTGGCCGCCGGCTTTCGGCATCATCGCTGCCAGCTCGCCATAAGAAAGCGCCGCCATCAGCGTAAGCAGACCGGTGACAAGCCAGACCACCAGCAACCAGCCGGGCGCGCCCACCTGTCGGCCGATGATCGACGAGACAATAAAAATTCCCGAGCCGATCATCGATCCCGCGACCAACATGGTGGAATCGAGTAAGCCGAGGCCTCTGACGAATTTTTCGTCTGTGGGAGCTGGTTCGTTCATGCGCTGGAATTTCCGCGCCGACGCGGACATCACGCGAGAGTTAATCATCGATCGACACAATCGGGCAACGTCAAAACAACAGCCCCGCCCGAAACCGTTTTGGAGTTAAGCGAAGCGTGGTATCCTCCGCCGCGTGAAATTTCCGAAGCGGTTCCCCTCCACTCAAATCTTATTGTCGATCTTGCTGACGAGCGTCGCGCTTGCCAGCGAATCGTCTGCCGCGACGCAAATGGCGACGCGTTCCGATCGACAATTCGAAGCGTTGCCGCTCTCGCGTTCGCACCAGAATCATCTGCTCGTCCGCGCTTTCATTAACAACAAGCCCGCCCTCCTCATCGTCGACACCGGCTCGCCCGGCACCGTCATCAACGCCCGGCGCCGACAGTATTTTGGATTGAGCAACGCGCCCGCCAGCATGCAATGGCCGCGCCAGGTGCAGGTGAATGGTGCCTTCAACAGTCTCGTCATCGCCAAAACTCTTCGTCTCGGCGAATTGAACATCACCGACGTCCCGGTCGTTCTCGCCGACATGAGCGGCGCGCGGCAGGCGTCGCGCATGCAGCGCGAGCAACAGGCCGATGGAATTCTCGGCGCCGACGCGTTGTATAACACCAAGTCGATCCTCGATTGCCAGGAACAGTTGCTCATTATCAATATGAGTCCCGAGAAGCCGGGTCGCGCGCCCGGCGTCGATACGCGTGGCTTTCAGGCCATGCCGATGATCATGAGCGAAGGCCTTAATTTTTACGTCGACGGGTCCGTCAACGGCACCGCCGCGCGTCTGATGGTGGACACCGGCGCCTTCGCCACCTTACTCCATCGTCCCTTCGTGCGGGAGCTGCGCATCCCGCTGCGCGAAACCAGTTTTCAATCCGCCCGAATTAATTTGGCCGATGACAACGTCGAGGTCGCGCGCATCAAAAAACTTTCGCTCGGTGTCGTCGACATCGTTGGCAAGCAAGTCGGCGTGACTGATCTCGCCGGCGTATTGCATAACGGATTGCGTTCAAACCCGCCGGTCGTCGGATTACTCGGCGGCGAAATCCTGCATCGCAATCACGCCATCATCGATTTCGGAACGCGCACCCTCTATTTGAAGCGCGAAAGCGATCGCTCTGCGCCAAAAGCGCGCCGCGGCCCGCGTGGCGGACCGGTGCAGCCCGACTAAATTCAGCGCAAGATCGACATCTTTATTCAGCGTCGATAAAGATCGGTACGATGAGCCAGGAAAAAAGGCCGGTCACCCAAGCATTCGTTCTCGGCGCCGGACTCGGTACGCGTTTGCGACCGCTCACCGAGGATTTACCCAAACCGCTCGTCCCGATCTTCCAAAAGCCGCTCATCACTTTCGCGCTCGATCAATTGGTCGACATCGGCGTCACGAAATTTTTAATAAACACCCATCATCGCTCCGAGCGATTCAGCGAAACGTTCGCAAGATCGTCATATAGAAATCACGGCCTTCAGTTTTTTCACGAGCCGGATTTACTCGAAACCGCCGGCGGCATCGCCAACATCGCCGCAGCCATCGCGCGCGAACCGCTGCTCATTTATAATGGCGACATTCTCAGCGACCTGCCGCTCGCTCCGCTTATCGAGACGCACGTTCGCAATGGCAACATGGTTACGCTCGCGCTTCGCTCGAATGCGGAACCGAAACAGGTGGCATTCGATTCGTCCTCGGGTCGCATTATCGACATTCGCAATGAGCTTGGCACAGGCGCGCGCGATGAATTCGTTTTCACCGGCATCTACATTGTCGATCCAACCTTTGTCGATCTTCTCGAACGCGGAGTGAAACGCTCGGTCATCCCTCATTTCCTCGACTTAATGCGGCGCAAAGAAAAAATCGGCGGCGTCGTCATCGACGACGGGCATTGGTGGGATGTCGGAAATCGCGATGCGTATTTGCAGCTTCATCGCGAATTACCATCACTGAATTTTCCGGCCTATCCCGTTCCGGATCCCAAATGGAAGATGTCGATCCACCCATCCGCGATGGTCGATTCAACGGCGCAAGTGCGCGGTTGTTCTGTCGTCGGAAGGGATTGCCGCGTCGAAGCGGACGCGATTCTGGAAGACACGATCGTCTGGCCGGGCGCACAAATTACTTCCCGAAGCAAACTCTACGGTTGTATTGTCCGCAGCCATCGCAAAGTCGAAGGCACCCACCGCAAGATCGACATCTAGCTTTTCATGAAAACCGATCTCCTGCTTCGCCAGACGCGGATCCACTTTCCGCGCTTCGATGTCGACGAAGTGAAGATAACGCCGATCGAAAAAGGCGGATCGGACCGGCGGTTCTACCGCGTGAAATCTTCGCCCGACCAGACCCTCATTCTGGTGAAGTACAATCTCGAACGCGAAGAGAACCGGCATTACGTGCAGATCGCCGAGTTCCTCGCCGCGCATTCCATTCGCGCGCCGAAAATTTATTTTCACGACGTGGCCGAAGGCCTCATTTGGATCGAGGATTTGGGCGAGGAAGATCTTTTCGCGCATCGCGGCGAAAGCTGGCTCGTTAGGCGCGCCCTCTACGAGTCGGCGCTCGATGAAGTGGCGAAGCTGCATCGGCTGCCGGAAGAAGTTTGCGTGAGCGTGAAAGACAGCCTGCCGGCAGAGTTTAACGCCGCGCTTTATCGCTGGGAGCAAAATTACTTCTTCGAAAACTGTCTCGGCCGCGTTTACAAGATCAACAACGACAAGATCGACATGTTGGCGGCGTTGCCGGCGTTAAACGAAATCGCGGAGCGGCTCGACCAGTCGCCGCGCGTGCTGGTGCATCGCGATTTCCAATCGCAAAACATCATCGTCCGCAACGGCCAGGCGCATCTGATCGATTTCCAGGGAATGCGTCCCGGTCTCGCGCAATACGATCTAGCGTCGTTGCTCTACGATCCGTATGTCGATCTTAGCGAAGCCGAGCGCGCCGAACTCATCTCGCATTATTGCGGCGGAAAGCCGTCGGCCGATTTCGAGGAAACGCTGCGCGTCTGCGCGATGCAAAGGTTAATGCAAGCGCTCGGCGCCTACGGATTTCTCGGCCTCGTTAAGGAGCACAAAGATTTTCTGCAATACATTCCAGCGGCGCTCACTTCCTTGCGCGAGATCGTCGCGAAGATCGACAATCTCGATCCGCTCGCTCAAGCGCTGACCGAGCTCGCCTGATTCGGTTGAATGCGCCGGGCGAGATTTCTTCCAAGGTTGAGATGAAAAAATATATTTTGTTAGCAATCTGTTTTGTGGGCCTCGCATTTACCGGCGGCCAATTGTTCGCGCATGACGATGAAGGCCACGGTGACTGGAACAATCATTCCCAGCTCAATCGGGAAGTCCGACACGCCAATAGTATGATGGCGCACGTGCGCTGGGAGCTCCGTGAGTACCACGGAAATCGGCACATCCGTCAAGAAGTCCGGCACCTCGCGGACGAACTCGGTCACGTGAATTCAGAAGTCAATTCCGGTCACTACGATGGCGGGCATGTGCACAGCGAGATCGAGCACATTCATAACGAGCTCCATCACGTTGAGACAGAGCTGAACGTGCCGTCGATTCGCTTTTATCGCTGGAACTAATCGACCGAGCTGACGAACGGATTCGTTAGCCGTTCCGTCCCGATTTTAGTAGGCGGACCGTGGCCGGGAAGAACGGTCACGGTGTCGCCCAGCGGGTAAAGTTTCTGGCGGATTCCTCCGAAGAGAAGATCGACATCTCCACCGGGGAGATCCCAGCGACCGACGCCGCTGGCGAACAGAACATCGCCGCCGACGAGCAGCTCGTCTTTGCGCGAGAGGAAGCAAAGGCTGCCGGGACAATGTCCCGGAACTTCGAGCACTTGCAGGTCGAGCCCCAGAAATGTCCGCGACAGAGTTTCTTGAATCAGGAAGTCGGGCTGGACGGGTTCGATCTCAAACTCGAAGCCGAAATTGCGAAAAAAATCGGGATCGGAAATCATCGGCACGGTTTCGGCGCTGCACCCGACCGGGCAGCTGAACCGGCGTTTGATCTTGGCGACGTCCTGGACGTGATCGATGTGGCCGTGGGTGAGGAGCAATAAGCTAAGATCGACATCTTGCTTTTCGAGCCAGGCACAGGCGCCTTCCGGCGCATCGAAGAGGATTGCGCCTTCTGGAGCGGTCAGGAGGTAGCAATTGGTTTCGAAGATCCCGCCGCAGAAGGTTTCATAGTTGGGCACGCCTAATTGTAGCTACGGGAACGAAAGCTGCATCCGCGGAGGGTGGTTCAACCGTATTTTGAATGTAAATGCGTGCCTGTTGTCTCACCTCGCTACATGTCGATCTTACCCGGGGCGTCGGTTGCGTTGAAGAGTGATGTCTGCGAAGCTGCGAAACCTTTTTTCCCAAGAATGAAGCTCCGATTGCGCTCTTTTTTACTTATAGCCCTCCTTTGCAGCGCGCCCGCGGCGTTTGCCAAATCAGACGCCGAACAAATTTCCATCTCCGTGGGACGTTTGCTGGAGGAAGGCCATTACACGCGCCAGCCGTTGAACGACGAGGTCTCGCGCAAGTTTCTCAAGACTTACCTGGAGCTGCTCGATTTTAGTCACCTCTTTTTCACGCAGCAAGACGTCGATGCGCTCAATACGAAATACGCCACTTCCATCGATGACGATGTGTTGCTCGGAAATCTGAAGCCGGCTTACGAGATTTACGCGCTCTACACCAAGCGAGTCGACGATCGCGTGGCGAAGATAAAAGAGCAGATCAAGGAACCGCCAAATTTCAAAGACGACGCGACGATCGAATTGAGTCGGACAAAGTTGCCGTGGCCGAAGGATGAAGCGGAGGCGGACCAACTCTGGCGCGGCCGCATCGCGAGCGAGTTATTGCAGGAACATCTGAGCGAGCATCCGATCGAGCCGGGGCCGCAATTGGTGGCGCGCCGTTACGATCGGTTAGCGCGTAACGTGCACGAGGAAGACAAGGACGAGCAGCTCAAACTTTTCCTCGACGCGCTGGCGCAAACTTACGATCCGCACTCGGAATACCTGAGCAAAGCGGACCTGAAAAATTTCAGCATTAACATGGGCCTCTCGTTAGTCGGCATTGGCGCCATGCTGCGCTCGGAAGATGGTTACGCGAAGATCGAGAGCCTGGTCGTCGGCGGACCGGCGCAGGTGGATGGCAGATTGAAACTAGGGGATAAGATCACGGCGGTGGGTCAGGGCAACGCGGAGTATATCGATGTGCGCGAGATGCGGCTGGACAAAGTGGTGGAGATGATTCGCGGCAAAAAAGGCACGCACGTGAAGTTGCTGGTGATGCCCTCGGATGCGGCCGATCCCTCCAAGCGCAAGACGGTCGAGCTGGTGCGTGACGAGATTAAGCTGAAAGACCAGGAAGCGCGCGCCGACATCATTATTAAGAAAGATGCGAACGGCGAACCGGTGAAACTCGGCTGGCTGACGTTGCCGTCGTTTTACGCGGACATGGATCGGCATTCGAAGAGCACGACGCGCGATGTGCTGGCGTTGCTGAAGCGGCTGAAGAAGGAAAATATCGCAGGGTTAGTTGTCGATCTTCGCCGGAACGGCGGAGGCTCCCTTGAAGAAGCGATTTCGCTGACCGGTTTGTTTTTGAAATCGGGGCCGATCGTGCAGACGAAGGGAACAAATGGAAACATCGTCACCTCGAGCGATCCCGATCCGGGCATCGCCTACGCGGGACCACTGGTCTGCCTAACGAGCCGGCAGAGTGCATCGGCCAGTGAAATTTTCGCGGCGGCTTTGCAGGATTACGGACGCGCCGTTATCGTGGGCGACAAGAATACCTTCGGCAAAGGAACGGTGCAGACGATTCTGGAGATCGGGCGTTTCACTTCGCTGCTCGGGAGTCGTTCGCAGGATGACGGTGCGCTTAAGTTGACCATTCAAAAATTTTATCGCGTGGCCGGTGGCTCGACGCAATTGCACGGCGTCGCTTCGGACGTGGTGCTGCCGACGTTGACCGATCTGCCGGAATACGGCGAAGGCGCGTTGAAGAATTGCCTGCCTTACGACGAGGTGCCGAAGGCGCGCTACACGAAATGGTCGGACAGCCATTCGCTCTTCATCGACGAATTGAAGCGGCGCTCGAGTGAGCGGGTGCAGCGTGATCCGGAATTTCATTACGTGATGGAAGACATGGAGCGGCTCCGCCACAAACTCGACGAAAATCGCATCTCGTTGAATGAGGATTTTCGGCGGAAAGAATTGCAGGAAGACAAATTGCGGAAAGAAACGCGGACGAAAGACCGCCTGGCGCATCACGAAGAAGAGCCGCGGATTTATCGCCTGACGCTCGACTCGGTCGATAAGCCGAACCTGCAGTTGATTATGTTCCCGGGAAAACTGGCGGAAGCGAAGAGTAAGGGCGTCGTCCCGAAAGTCGCGCCGGAAGCGGCGGGCGATTCGGATTCAGACGAGGCGGATGGCGCAGCGCCGGTTGACCCGAGCAAAGATCCGCCGCTCGATCCGGAGCGCGAAGAGACGCTCAATATCCTGAATGATCTTGTCGATCTTTCACGCGGGCCGAAGACCGCGAGCGTGCAGCATCCCTAAAGGCTAACGCCACCACGGATCCGCAAAACGCGGATCGAAACGCGGATCACGGCGAGGATCCATTGGCCGGCCATACCATGATCGCATTCCTCGGTGCGACGGCTGCGGACCGTAGCGATCATATTGATTCGTTCGCGGCGTACGCCCGAACACCTGAACGGGCGTCCCGACTTGCACCGCGTTAAAAAATGCGATCGCGAGATCTTCCGGCATGCGCACACAACCGTGTGAGGCCGCATAGCCCGGGAGATAGCCGGCGTGCATTCCATCGGCGCCGTGGAAGCGCATGAAGTAGCGCATCGGCGCTGGAATAAACTTTCCCCCGCGCGGCACTCTCATATCCGCATCGGCGTCGGCTACCACGGTGTTGCCCTGCGCATCGACGATCTTCCCGTAAATGCTCGAGAAATGATTTCGCTCCTTCTCGATCACTTTGAATGAGCCGGTGTCGGTCAGATGTCCGTAGCGTCCGGTAGAAACAGGTGACTCGAGGATCACTTGCCGGCCGCGGATCAAATAGGCGGTTTGCGCCTGAAGATCGATCTCGACGCGCGTCGATTGTCCGAACGCGGACGCACCGCAAAACAGCAAGATCGACAATCCCCAGAAGGCCCTCACACCTTCTTCAACCCGCCGAAAGCGAAAAAGTCTCAGACCGCAATCGGCGCCTTGATCGACGGGTGCGGATCGTAATCGATCAATTCGAAATCTTCGAAGGTGAAATCGTGAATGTTTTTGATCGCGGGATTCAGTTTCATCCGCGGCAAAGATCGACAATCACGTGCCAGCTGCTCACGCGCCTGGTCGAGATGGTTTTGGTAGAGATGCAGGTCGCCAAAGGTGTGAACGAAATCGCCCGGCCTAAGATCGACAACCTGCGCCACCATCAACGTGAGCAGCGAATAGGACGCAATGTTGAACGGAACGCCGAGAAACAGATCGGCGCTGCGTTGATAAAGCTGGCAGCTCAGTTCGCTCCGGCCGCTGCCGGACACGTAGAATTGAAAGAGGACGTGACAGGGCGGCAACGCCATCTGTTCGATCTCCGCCGGATTCCACGCGCTCACGATCAAGCGCCGGCTTTCCGGATTTGATTTGATTTGCGCGATCACATTATCGATCTGATCGACGCGCACTCCGTTTTCGCCGCGCCAATCCCGCCATTGCGCGCCGTAAACGCGGCCGAGATCTCCGCGCTCATCCGCCCACTCGTCCCAGATTTTGACGCCGTGTTCTTTGAGATAACGAATGTTCGTTTCGCCGCGCAGAAACCAAAGCAGCTCGTGGATGATCGATTTGAGATGGAGCTTCTTCGTGGTCAGCAGCGGAAAATTTTCGCGCAGATCGAAGCGGGCCTGCGCACCGAAGATCGACAAGGTACCGGTGCCGGTGCGATCAGATCGCGGTTGACCTTCGTCCAGAACAAGGCGGAGAAGGTCGTGATATTGCCGCACGCGAAATCAATAACGCGCGCGACGGGTTTTGTGAAGTCGACTGATCGACCCGCTACGAACTTTTCTTCAGTTCCTCTTCCAACTCTCGCTTGCGCTCGTTCAGGGTTTGGAGACGA
>JBDUDM010000067.1:0-10781 GCA_040002925.1 Spartobacteria bacterium
GCGTGAAAATCGGGCACGAGCACTTCGATGATGATCGAGGGATCCATCTCGCGGATCGCGGTGATGACGCGCGCGAAATGATTTGCGCCGCCGTCTTTGAGATCGTCGCGCGCGACCGCGGTGATCACGACGTGTTTCAATTTCATCCGGCGGACCGCTTCGGCGACGCGCTGCGGTTCATCCTCTTCAAGCGCGAATGGTTTCGCGGTCGTCACCGCACAAAATCCGCAAGCGCGCGTGCAACGATCGCCCGCAATCATCATCGTGGCGGTGCCCTGGCTCCAGCATTCCCATCGGTTAGGGCATTGCGCGCTTTCGCAAACAGTGTGCAGGCGCAGATCGGAAATAAGCGCTTTGGTGGAAAAGAAAACCGGGTTCGACGGCAGACGCACTTTGATCCACGGCGGCTTTTTTTCGCGGTGGAGCGCCGGATCGATTTTCGCGCAGGACATTGCGCGGAAGAGTACTCAGAGCCCGTCGCAAAAGCAACCGGGGCAAACGCCGAGCGCTTAACGTCCAACGCTCAATATCGAAGTCAGAGTTTTGTGCGGCCGGACAAAGCTTGATACAAGGTCAACTGGTCGGCCGACTCCAGTCCGCCGCCAGCGGGCAGACCGTGCGCGATGCGCGTGAGATTGAGTCCCCTGCCCCGCAAAAGATCGACAAGGTAATTCGTGGTCGCTTCGCCTTCGACATCGGCCGAGAGCGCGAAAATAATTTCGGAAAACTTTTCCTTCTCCAAGCGATCGACCAGTTGTTTGATCCGCAAATCTTCCGGGCCGATGTGATCGAGCGGGGCGATACGGCCGTTCAACGAATGATAGCGGCCGCGAAACGCGCTCGTCTTTTCGAGCGGAAGAATATCGGTCGGTTGCTCGACTACGCAGAGAAGATCGAGCGCGCGCGAATCGTCCGCGCAAATCTGGCAAAGTTCCTGGGTCGCGAAAAATCCGCAGAGAGCGCATGGCCGCACACTTTCCCTTGTCGATCTTAGCGCGTTGGCGATTTGCTCCGGTTGATCGCCTTTGCTTTGCACGATCCAGAGCGCGATGCGCTCAGCCGAGCGCGGACCGACGCCGGGCATCTGGCGCAATTGCGCGACCAGATCGCGGAGGGCCGCGGGATATTCCGTCCGAGTTCTCACGCGGGCGCGCGTTAATCCGGCGCAGTCGTTAGGTGCAACGCGAGCGTTTCGAGACGGCGCAAATAAAGTTGGAGCGGCGCGTCCTCGTCTTCGCCATCGGGCCCGCGCGCTTTCTGGAATTCGGTATACGCTTCGGCCCAGCGTTTTTCGCGATACAATACGACGCCGTTCCAAAACGAATCCCGCCGCGCGATGTGTTCCGGTTTCGCTTCCGCCGCGAGCCAGAGGGGTTCGTAAATTTCGTGCCGTTCCTGCGAATTCACCCCGCTCAGGAAATCGATCGGGCGCGCCACGACATGTTTACTCGCGAGCTCGAAGGTGCGCGGGCCGATCAACACGCGTGAACCGTAAAACCGATTCGCCACGCAAAAACGTCGCGCCAATTCCACCGGCTCGCCCGTGGTCAAAAGCCCGGGGCGCGCAGGATCTTTCAGCGGCGCCACGATGATGGTGCCGGAGCTGACGCCCATGTGCACATCGCATCGGCCGAACAAATCGCCATTGCTTCCCTGTCGCGCTTTCCGGAATGAGTCGACCAGGCCGAGCGTAACGCGGACCGCTTTGTCCGCGTGGTTGCCACTCGCGTCGGGGAATCCGAAAACGGCGACGACCCCTTCGCCATCGGCGGCTTGGATATAGCCCTCGGCATCGAGAAATAATTCCGTTGTGCGTTGAATAAAAGCTTCCGTCGTCTCCGCGAATTCCGCGGGATCGGCTTCCTCGGCCAGATCGTACTTATTCGCGATATCGCAGACCACCACAGTGACCTCAAGCGAGCGCGGATCGAGATCGAGCGGGATCTCGCCTTCGATCAGCCGACCGAGCTGCGTGTTCGATAAGTGGCCGGCGAAATAAGTTTTGACCGGATGCGAACGCGTCCGGGTGGAAAAGTAAATCCAGGCATGCGCGGCAACGAAGGCGAGCGTCACCGCCGCCATCGCGGGCAATGGTTGAAAAAATGTTCGATAAAGCGAGCAAACCCACGAGACGCCGATCAGCTCCGCCAAAAGAATCAGGACCAGCCAACTGATGCGGCCTCGACGCGCGGTCGTCACCGTCATCCAGGCGACGACGAGCGCGAAGAACAGAATGAAAACGTATTGCCACTTGTTGCCGACGACGCGTGTGGCCGTGCGGTAATGCGAAATGTATTCCATCACGCCGTGATCGAATCGCACCAGCAGACCGGTGGCATGCAACGCGCCCACGACCACTGCGACCAAAATGGCAATCGCTAAACTGGCAACAACGGACCGTTTCATCGACAACTATACCTGCGCCGCCGCCGCGGTTGGATAATACGATTGCACCACGAAATCGCTCAGAAATTTGTCCGGCGCGTCGATCGCCCCGGCGTTAAGCACGAAACTGTTCCGACCGCTGTTCTTCTGAATCAAACTCAGGCCGAATTGGAAATCCTTGAACAGATGCGCGCACAATTCCGCCATGGTCATGCGCTCGGCTTGCGCACGCTCGACCAGCCGACGCACCGCAGAGTCATCGAAAATAATCTCGACCCCGTGCTCTGCCTTGAACTGCTGGGCAAATTGCCGCGCATTATCCGCCAATGTTTGCGCTTCGTGCTTGTGTCCCTCGGCCATTAACCGTTCCAGCACAAGCTTCGGCTCTCGCACAAGATCGACAGTCACTCGCAGTTGGCTCAGGCCCGAACCGGCCAGGTGATATTTGTAATCGCGGAAAAGTTTCTCAAACACCGTCAGCAATCCGCGCGCTCCCGTTTTCTCCTTCGCCGCCGCCGCCGACAAAAGCTGCAGCGCTTCATCATCGAAACTGATTTCGATTCCGTAGGCACGAAAGGCGCGCTCATATTGCCGCAGCAAACTGCCTTCGGAAAATTTCAGGATCTTGTAGAGATCGTCCGCCGCCAGTTCCTCGCAGACCACGCGCACCGGCAAACGCCCGATGAACTCCGGCTCGAACCCGTATTCGACAAAATCCTGCGTGGTCACGTGCTGAAACAATTCGTTATCCATCACCGGCGCCCCACTGCCGCTGAACCCGATCTGGCTTTGCGCGATGCGCCGCGACACCTGCTGCTTCAAGCGCTCGAATGCGCCGCTGACCACGAACAAAATGTGACGCGTGTTAATCATGTCGCGCTTCGACTTGCCCTTCTTCTGAAACTCGAACGCCGCCTGCAATTGTCCCTGCAGATCGTTCATGCTCCGCACCGGCACTTCCGTTTCTTCCATCAGCTTCAGCAACGTCGTTTGCACGCCGCGCCCGCTCACATCGCGGCCGGGCATGTTCGTGCTCGAAGCGATCTTGTCGATCTCATCGATGTAAATGATCCCGAACTGCGCAAGATCGACATCTCCATCCGCCTTGTGCACCAATTCGCGCACCAGATCTTCCACATCGCCGCCCACGTAACCGGTTTCGCTAAACTTCGTCGCATCCGCTTTCACGAACGGCACTTTGATCAGCTCCGCGATGTGTTTGATCAGATACGTTTTCCCGACGCCGGTCGGCCCGACCAAAATCACATTCGACTTCGCGTACTCCGTTTCCTCCGCGCGGACCGCATCCTTCTTCTCCAGCTCGTTCAGATATTTCGCGTGGTTGTAGTGATCGCACACCGCGATCGCGAGCACCTTTTTCGCCTCGTCCTGCTTGATCACGAACCGGTCCAGGTGCGCCTTGATATCGCGCGGCAGAAAATCGAAAACGAATTCGTCCTTGTCGATCTTGACCGGCTTTTCCTCGCCCACGGATTCGGTCTGCTCCGGCTGCGTGAACGTGGCAAAAGAAACGCGGTCGCCGAAGTTCGTCTTCATGAACTCGGAGATCTTCGACTTTAATTCTTCCGGCGAAGGAAAAGGCGGTGGGTTCTGCTCCATGCTGTTGCGACGCAAAAGGTCGCGCGTAAATCTAGCAACGCAAAGATTAGTGTAAATCTGACCTTTCTAGGTCAAATTTGTTCATCCGGGCGGGGCCTGGCCCGCTCACCGCGGGTCTGCCTACTACGGCGTAGCCGCGACTTTTTTGGCCGTAACCGAGGCGAAGATCGTATCCATGTCGGCAATGACTTTGGCGGGCCCCAGATATTTTTCGCCGTCGTAACTGTCCGAAACGACGCGTCCCGTCGGATCGACCAGCACTAAACACGGAATGCCCTTGCCGGCATATTTCAGGAGCGCTTCCTTCGCTTCCGTCTTCTCAAATTCAATCGCCGGCCACGGCATTTTCACTTCCCGCATGTAATTCTGCATCTCGTTAGCGGTATGATCCGCCCTGACAAACAAATTCTCCACTTCCGGATGCTGCGAGATGACGCGGTTGTAGTATTCGACTAACTGCGGCGTGAATTTCCGACAAGGCGGGCACCAGTGCGCGGAAAAGAAAAGCGCGATCAGTTTCTTGTTCGCCATCGCTCCCTCAGCGGCCGGTTCGACGCGCTCATTTTGCACGCGCACGAGATCGCCTTTGACCGCTTCGCTAATCACATTAAGGGCCGGCGCCGAAGCTTTGGCGCTTCGTTCCCGCGCGACTTGATCCTGATAAAGAGTGTTGAATTTTTTCGCGCGCTCCGCTTCGAGCGCACGGCGTTTCGTCTGATCGACAATCGCTTGTTGCGCGGCCGCGTTTTGTTCCGCCGGCAGCGCGTAGGTTCCTTTGTTCAGCGCCGCGATCAACTCGGCGTTTGCGCCCGCCTTCACGAGCGCCTCTTCCTTCGCGAAATCGAGTTTGTCGGCGAAATGCCGCGTCGCGAGTTCCTGCATGACGGCGCGCATTTGAATCACCGCCGCGCAGCATTAGGCCGATGTCCTTCGCCGTCAGCGGCAATTGCGTCGCGACAGCGCGAACCACAAAAAGACAGATGATTAACCAGCCGAACGCGCGTCGCACGCAATCGTAGCGAGCAGGAGATGCGCCATCACCGCGCGCTAATTGCCGCCGCGCCCCGCCTTTAAGATCGACATCTCACTTTGATATTCAGGTTTCGCTTTCGCCGCCGCTTCCGCCAACCGCTGCGCGGCCTCGCCCTGTCCGGTCTCGCTAGCGAAAATATCGCTGCGAAAATCTTCCGGCTCGTTGTTTAACCGCTCCGGCGCGACATAATACGGCGTGCCCCAAATCTCGTTCTCCGCTTTTTCGGCAGCGACCCCGGCCAGTCCGAAGTCACCGATCTTCGCCGTGTGCTCGTCCGCAAACAAAATGTTCGCCGGCTTCACATCGCGATGAATCAAACCCTTCGCATAGGCCGCGCGCAGACCCTGCGCGGCCTGAATGCCGGCGGCGAGCACCACTTCTTCCGGCAACTTTTTTTGTTCCTCGATCCAATCATCGAGACTTCCTTGATCGACCAGTTCATCACCAGATAAAATTTTCCGTGCGCGGTGCCCGACGAAAAAACCTGGATGACATTCGGATGATTGACCGAGGCGGCGACGCGTGCTTCGTGTTGCAAACGCGCAGCGTGATCGACTTCGCCGCCGAGATCGTCGCGCAACAATTTCAGCGCGACCTCGCGATCGAGCAGCGTATCGCGCGCTTTGTAAACCGTGCCCATGCCGCCGATGCCGAGCGTTTCCAGGAGCACGAAATTATCGAACGCGCGCTCGACTCGAACTTTCTCGCCGCAGCTCGGACAATCGATGCGCGCGAGCGGCTCGACCGCCGATGTGTCAATCAACGCGCCGCAAGCGGGACACGTTTGCGTAAGCGAAGACTTCTCGTCCGCAGCCATCGATTTCGATTGTAACATCGACAATGAGCGGAGCAATGAAAGCGCTGCAATTGGTCGTGCCGAAAGAATCGGCGCGATTGCGGCTCGATGTTTACCTGGCGAAAAGTCTGCCGGAATTTTCGCGCTCGCGTTTGCAGGAATTAATCCGAGAAAAATTTGTCGATCTCAATGGCAAGCCGGCGCGCACGCGCGAAATTTTACGTGAAGGCGACGTTGTCGATCTTCGCGAGCCGGCGGCGGTCAAGATCGACAATCAAGCGGAGGATATTTCGCTCGAGGTTCTTTTCGAAGATGACGACCTGATTGTGATCAATAAACCGGCCGGGCTGGTCGTTCATCCGGGCGCGGGGCACGCCAGCGGCACACTCGTTAACGCGTTGCTTCATCATTGTCCAAATCTTTCCGGGATCGGCGGCAAGGAACGTCCGGGCATCGTTCATCGTCTCGATAAGGAAACGAGTGGCTGCATCGTGGTCGCGAAAAACGATGTCGCGCATCACGGATTGTCGATTCAGTTTGCCGAGCGCACCGTCGATAAAATTTATCTCGCGCTAGTCGCCGGAAAATTACGCAAGACCACGGGACTCATCGACGTCGCGATCGGGCGGCATCGGGTCCATCGACAGAGGATGAGCGTCACGGACGAAGGCCGGCCAGCACAAACGGAGTTTCGCGTGCTCGATTCCGGCGAAGCGTTCAGTCTGGTGCAATGCAAATTACACAGCGGCCGCACCCATCAGATCCGCGTGCATTTGCATCACGTGGGTCATCCTGTTCTCGGCGACAAGGTTTACGGCGCGAAGTTCACCAAAGAATTTTCGCGGCAGATGCTGCACGCCTGGAAACTCGGCTTCACCCATCCGCGGACTAACGAGCGAAAACTTTTCGAAGCGCCGTTGCCGGAAGATTTTCTCCAAGCGAAGAAAAAACTGTAGCCGTCGCTCTCTGAGCGACGCCTTTTTTAAATTGTAGGGGAAGCCGTTGGCTTCCCATGGGAGGCTGACAGCCTCCCCTACAAAATTTTTGCGGCTTTGCTGATTCGCTGCAAGCCCGCGCGATGCGCGGCAAGATCGACAAGTTCCCCCACCCGCCGTTTCAACGCACGCGCGCGCGTTGCCAAAAATCCGAGGAACAACGCGTAGGGAATGACCACGCGAAGATCGACATGGGAAATGTTGAGCTGGTGATAAATGAGCAAACTCAGGACGACGAGATTGAAAATGACAGTCGTGGTAACGAAGCGGTAACGCAGTCGCAGTCGAGTCAAACATTTCGGACCGCCGTGATATTCGGTGACGGTTTGCGCGACGAGACTCCACCAAAAGTTGCCGTAAATCTGAATGTCCCATTCGTTCCAGCCGGTGTCGGTGGAGTAACGCCAGCCTTCTTCCTCGAGCAGCTGGAAGATTTGGCCGAGAAGGTGATGTCGATCTTTCCCGCCGTCGCTCCAATACGTTCGACGCCGCGAGCTGCGCACAAACTCGGGCGGCAATTGCTCGTGTATCCGGATGACACTTCGCGGGGTGCGTTTGAATTGCAGCCAGGTGAAGTAGCGGGCAAATCCGCGCACTAACGGCTGCATAAACGCGAGCAACATCACTAGCAGCCGCGCGTGCACGGTATCGAATCGGGGCTCGATCCGCGCCCGCAGCATATAAGAGAGCGCGACGCAGAGCGTGCCGCCGAACATGAGATAGGGAACGATGCGCAGTCCCGGCAAAAAAATGCCGAGGCCGAACAGGAAAACTGCCAGGGCGAACCATTCGATGCTGCTAAGATAAGCGGCGACTTCAGATTGCGGCGTCGGATAGAGCGATTGGAAAAATCCTTCGCCGAAAATTCCGTGATAAACGATCGGCCGATTCAGAAACCAACTGAAGCGCGGCTCGCCGTAAATCTGGCCGCGCCATTTCGCGGTGCCGGTTGGCCCGAAGAAAATGAGATGTTTGAAGCGCAGGAGCGATTCCGCTTCGCCGTAGCCTTCCTGTTGTTTCACAAAAGCGCGCAGCGTGAAACGCCGATGATGAAACACGACCGCGCTCGGACTGAAGGCGATAACGCAGCCGGCTTGTTGGAGGCGCCAGCAAAAATCGACATCGTCGCCGGCCTTGTGGTACTCGGGATCGAACCCGCCGACATTTTCAAACGCGCTCCGATTGAACGCCATGTTACAACCGGGAATGTGTTCGGCCACGGTGTCGGTAAGCAGCACGTGACTCGGGCCGCCCGGCGCCGCCGCTACGCACGCTTGGATCCAATTTCGCGCTGGCGGCGGCACGTTCGGTCCGCCGACGCCGGCGTATTCTCCGCTAACGAGTGTGGCGACGAGATAATAAAGCCAATCGACATCCGCCATGCAGTCCGAGTCGGTGTAAGCGAACACTTCGCCTTTGGCCGCGGCCGCGCCGGTATTGCGCGCGTGGCTCAAGCCGTGATTCGTCTGATGAATGTAACGAACCTGCGGAAACCGGGCCGCCACTTCGCGCGTGTTATCGGTTGAGCCATCGTCGACGAGAAGGACTTCGTAATTGCGATAGTTCAGTTTCCCTAACGACTCCAAACATTCCGCCAGCGTGGCCGCGCCGTTGTAGGAACAGACGATGACGGAGACGAACGGCGTCTTCGGTAACGGTGGCAGCTGCACCGCCGAATCGGCGGCGCCGAGTTTATCGCGCAACACGTGAAACGCTTTCTTCGGCTGTCGCTCGCGCGTGACGATCCCGAATGCCCAATCGGTAATCTCCTGCTCGCCGGTGAACCATTCATCCGTCCAGGCGAAAAAAATCGTGCCGGCTAATCCGCAACGCACGACGCTTTCGACGTGCCAGCCGAGCATCTCGGCTTGTTCGTCCTGCGAATGCCGAATCGTATCCATCCCGAACTCGCCGAGGATGAGCGGTCGTTCTTCGCTGAGATTTTGCAGACGCAGGAGGTAACGTTCGAAGTCGCGCTGATCGTGCAGGTAAACATTGAAACAAACGAAATCGAGATTTTGCGGCAGCAGATATTCGGTCGGCGGATAAGTCGCGTAGGAAAACAAAACGTCGGGATCAATCGCGCGGCCGATGCGGACCAGCTTCTCCACGAACTCGGTCACGCGCCGTACGCCGAGCCAGCGCACCATCGTGCTCGAGATTTCGTTGCCGACGAGATAACCGAAGATGGCGGCGTGACCGGCGTTCGCTTTCACCGCTTCCGTTAGCGCCGTCTCAATCGCATCGCGCGCGGAACGTTCGCGCAGGAACTCAATGTGTTTTGCCCAGGGCAATGTCACCAGCACGCGCAGCCCAGCGGCCGCGCAGCGATCCAGAAACCAGCGCGGCGGCGCGTGATAAACACGCACGACGTTAATCCCAATCTCGCGCATCAACGCAAGATCGACATCTACTTGTTCGGGGCCTCCGAGATAATGTCCCTCCGCATCCGGTTTGAACGGACCGTAAGTCACTCCCTTGACGAAAAACTTCCGGTCGCCCTCGAAAAAGAATTTCGCGACAGCGCGAATGCGGGGTTGAGGATTCACAACGTTTGGAAAACCTCGCGCACGACTTCGCCCGTCCGCTCCATGTCTTCGGCGGTATGCGCGGTCGAGATGAAGCCAGTTTCGAATTGCGATGGCGCGAAGTAAACGCCGCGCTTCAAACAACCGTGGAAAAACTTTGCGAATCGTTTGAGATCGCTGCGCCGGGCGCCGGCAAGATCGACAATCGGTCCCGCGGCAAAGAACAAACAAAACATGGAGCCGAGGCGGTGAAAGGTGATGTCGATCTTGCCCGGCTTGACTAACGATTCGAAATGCGCGCCGCGTTCTTCCAGCAACTTCCAACCGTCGATGCGATCAAGCTCGCGCAATTGCGCGAGACCGGCCGCCATCGCGAGCGGATTTCCCGATAACGTTCCCGCCTGATACACCGGACCATCGGGCGACAGTTGATCCATGATTTCGGCACGACCGCCGAATGCGCCGACGGGCAATCCGCCGCCAATCACTTTTCCGAGCGCAGTCAGGTCGGGTTTGATTCCGTAAATTTCCTGCGCGCCGCCGCGCGCCACGCGAAAGCCAGTCATCACTTCGTCGAAAATCAAAACCGCGCCGTGCTTCGTGCATTCGTCGCGCAAGATCGACAAGAAGTCATCGCGCGGGAAATAAAGACCGGCGTTGGCCGGGATCGGTTCGAGGATAACGGCGGCGATTTCGTTTTTGTGAAACGTTTCGCGGACAAGATCGACATCGTTGAACGAGAGCGAAATAGTTAGGTCGGCAAACGCTTGCGGAACGCCGGCGCTGTCCGGTTGGCCATGCGTAAGCGCCCCGCTGCCCGATTGCACCAGCAACGAATCGGCATGGCCATGATAGCAGCCGTCGAATTTGATGATCTTGTCGCGCTTGGTAGAACCGCGCGCGAGTCGGATGCACGACATAGTCGCTTCCGTGCCGCTATTGACCATGCGCACCTTTTCGATCGACGGCATCCAACCGCAGATGAGCTCCGCCATTTCTACTTCGAGCGGATTTGGAATCCCGAAACTCAACCCGCGCGCGGCAGTCTCGCTCACAAGATCGACAATCACCTTTGGCGCGTGACCCAGAATGGCCGGGCCCCAGCTGCCGACGTAATCGATGTATTCGTTTCCATCGACATCCCAAATGCGCGCGCCCTTTGCGCGATCGACGAAAAACGGTTCGCCCTCAACATTCCGAAATGCGCGCACCGGCGAATTGACGCCGCCGGGAATTACTTTTTGCGCGGTGGCGAAGAGTTGAGATGAGCGCGAATCCATTAAGAGCAGCAAATGTTCAACGCTCAACGCTCAACGTTCAACGCTTTTGACACGCTACGCGCACAAGTTAGTCTGGTGCTCGCGCAAGCGCGGCGGGGTAGCCAAGTGGTAAGGTCGGGGTCTGCAAAACCTCTATTCGCGGGT
>JBDUDM010000162.1:0-3174 GCA_040002925.1 Spartobacteria bacterium
CCGTACCCTGGTTACCGCGCCGAGCCCGGCGCGCTCGGCGAATACAACGGCAAGTTTATGTGTAACCAATACGTTCTGCGCGGCGGCTCATGCGCTACCTCGCGCTCGCACATCCGCCGCACCTACCGCAATTTCTTTCAGCCGGAGAAACGGTGGCAATTTACCGGCCTCCGTCTCGCCCGCGATTCTGCATGAGCCTCATCGATAGCGCGCCCACTAAGCTCAATTTTCGCGACGAAGTCATCGCCGGTCTTTCGACGTCGCCGCGCACCCTGCCGTGCAAATTTTTCTACGACGATCTCGGCGCCCGGCTGTTCCTAAAAATTTGCGAGCTGCCGGAATACTACGTTACCCGAACCGAGCTCCAGATTCTGCGACTCCACGGCGCGGAGATCGCGGCCACGCTCGGTGAAAACATCGAATTGATCGGTCTCGGCACCGGCGCCGGAACCAAAACGCGCATCCTGCTCGAGGAATTAAAAAAACCGATCGTTTACGTGCCGATCGACATCTCGAAGGAACAATTGCGAACATCGAGCGAGCGATTCCGCGAACGCTTTCCCCAATTGGAAATCCTGCCGATCTGCGCGGATTACCTCGAACCGTTCGAACTCCCGTTGCCGCGTAAACCGTCTTCGCGCAGCGTTGTTTACTTTCCGGGATCGACCATCGGTAACTTCGACCCAACGGCTGCCGAGAATTTTCTGCGACGGATTATCGATCTTGCCGGCGACGATGGCGGCCTGCTCATCGGGGTCGATCTTCAGAAAGATCCGCGCATCATCGAAGCGGCCTACAACGACAGCCAGGGCGTGACCGCCGCTTTCAATTTGAATCTACTGGTGCGCGCAAATTCCGAGCTCGGGGCCGATTTCGACCTCAAGCACTGGCGGCATCGCGCCATCTACAATTCCGAGCACGGCCGTATCGAAATGTATTTGATCAGCGAAATCGCGCAGACCGTGCGCTTGCAAGATCGACATCTCCATTTCGCCGCGGGCGAGCGCATCCTCACCGAATATTCCTACAAGCACACGCCGGCAGGTTTCGCCGCGCTCGCGCGCAAAGCCGGTTTTGAATTTCGAAAGATGTGGAGCGACGACGCGAAGCTGTTCGGCGTTTTCTATTTCGTTGTCGCCAGCTAGCCAGCGGTGAGCGCGCTGGTTGAACTTGTCGATCTTAGCAAGCGCTACGCGAATGCGCCGGCGTTGCATTCCACCTCTCTCGCAATCGAGCGCGGCAAAACGACGGTGCTGATCGGGCCAAGCGGGTGCGGGAAATCAACGTTGCTGCGTTTGATCATCGGCCTCATCCAACCCGATAGCGGTAGCATTCGCTTCGACGGAAGCGAAGTAACCGCCGACAAGATCGACATCTTGCGTCGCCGCATCGGCTACGTAATTCAGGAAGGCGGTTTGTTCCCGCATCTGACCGCGCGCGGCAACGTCCTCTTGATGGCGCGTCATCTCGAGAAAGAAGAAAACGAATCTGTGCAACGGTTGTCGGAGCTATGCGCGCTCGCGAGATTCTCCGAGCCACTCCTCGATCGTTATCCGGTCGAACTTTCTGGTGGGCAACGCCAGCGCGTCAGCTTGATGCGCGCGCTGATGTTGTCACCCGAACTTCTGCTTCTCGACGAACCGTTAGGCGCGCTCGATCCGCTGGTGCGGGCGGGGTTGCAAAAAGATTTGAAGGAAATTTTCGCCAAGCTGCAGCAAACCGTTCTGCTGGTGACGCACGATCTCGCGGAAGCCGCTTACCTCGGCGATTCGATCGTGCTCATGCATGAAGGTCGAATTGTGCAACAAGGTTCGATTGTCGATCTTCGCGAACGGCCCGCGAGCGAATTCGTTTCCGAATTCCTAAATGCGCAAAGAGGTCTCGCTCTCGTATGAAACGAATTAGGAAAGCAGGAAAGCAGGAAAAGATTTTTCAGTCGCTTCTCTTTTCCTGCTTTCCTGCTTTCCTAATTTTTACTTCTTCCTTCTGCTTCGCTGACCCTGTCGTGATCGGATCGAAGAAATTCACGGAGTCCTACGTTCTCGGCGAGATCGCGAAGCGCGCGCTGACCGCTGTCGGAGTTTCCGCGGAACATCGACAAGGAATGGGCGGCACCATCATCGTCTGGCAGGCGCTGCGCGACGGACAGATCGATGCGTATCCCGAATACACCGGCACGATCGCCGAAGAAATATTGAAAGATCGACAATCAACTTCGCCGCAGTCGATGCGCGACGCGTTAGGCAAGTTCGGCGTCGGCATGACCGAGCCGCTCGGATTCAATAATACGTATGCGCTGGTGATGCAGCGCGATCGCGCGGCCAAACTCGGCGTGCGAACGATCAGCGATTTACAAAAACATCCCGATCTCAAATTCGGTCTCACTCATGAATTCATGGATCGACAAGATGGTTGGCAGCCGCTCGCGCAAAATTATCGACTGGCCCCGCGAAGCGTGGTGGGCATCGATCACGCGCTCGGATATGCCGCGATGAAGAGCGGTGAAATCGAGGTGAAAGACGCTTACTCGACCGACGCCAAAATTGCGGAGAACAATCTCATCGTGCTCGCGGACGATCTGAAATTCTTTCCGCGATACGAAGCGGTGTTCCTGTTCCGATCTTCGCTTCCGACCGCGGCGATCGCAGCCTTGCGCAAACTTGAGGGAACAATCGACGAGCCGCGGATGATTCAGCTCAACGCGGAAGCGGAGCGAACGAAGGATTACTCGCGAGCCGCGAATTTGTATTTCGGCGACTCCGCAAGATCGACATCGTCCGAATCCCTCACCCACAAACTGACCCGCTGGACATTGCGACATCTGCAACTGGCTGGTTTGTCGCTGTTGTTGTCGATCATCGTCGGAGTTCCGTTAGGCATCATCGCCAGCCGCGGCGGTGCGATTGGTCATGTAATTCTCGGCTTCGCCGGAATCGTGCAGACGATTCCGTCGCTCGCGTTACTGGCGTTACTCGTTCCGCTTCCCTTTTTCGGAATCAGCGTGCGCACTGCGATTACGGCGCTTTTTCTCTACGGGCTTCTCCCGATTGTCCGCAATACCGCAACCGGTTTGCAGGACATCGCGCGACCTATTCGCGATTCCGCCGCCGCGCTCGGACTCGAATCATCCGCGCGCCTGCGCAAAATTTATTTGCCAATCGCATCGCGCTCGAT
>JBDUDM010000068.1:0-10595 GCA_040002925.1 Spartobacteria bacterium
TAAATCATCCCCAGCTTCATCTTCCCCGCCTCGCTGATCATGCTCTGATTCCACGGCGGATCCCACACCAACTGCACGTCGGCTTCATCGATTCCGTCGATCGATAAAATTTTACTCTGCGCATCCTGCGCAATCGCGGGGCCCATTCCGCAGCCCGGCGCGGTCAACGTCATCTTCACTTCCACTTTCGTCCCGCCATCATCTTTCTTCGTCAGCCGGCAATCGTAAACCAACCCAAGATCGACAATGTTCACTGGGATTTCCGGATCGAAACATTGCTTCAACTGCGTCCACACATCCGCTTCGGCGACTTCGCCATTGCTAGAAACGGCGCTCTTCTCCTTCGCTTGTGACTGCGGCTTTTCCAATCCAAGCGCATCGAGATCTTTCTCCGCCACGCGCGACAAACCATGCGGCGTCGCGATCGTATAACTTCCACCCAACGTCTGCGTGATCACGCCCTGCGTTCCTGCGACGATGGTCAATATCTGTCCGCTGGGAATCTGAATCGCCTCCACATCGCGGCTCAAAGTGAACTCTGTGTTCTCGTGCATAAATTTATTTCTTATCGATAACCACTTTTAGTTTCGCGCCGGATTTGTTTTCGCCCGCAAAATTTCCCAGCAACGTCGGAGATGTCGATCTTGCACTTGTCGATCTTTCACCGCTGAGCGCGTTGCGCAGCGCGCCTTCGACTAATTGCGCACAATGAATTTTCACGGGCGGCAAAGGCCCGAGCGGCGCGGAAAGTTCTTCGCCCGACATCGTGCTCGCTTCCGCCGGAGTTTTTCCTTTGAGCATCTCTGTCGCGACACTCGCCACCGCGATCGCCGTCTGGCATCCGAACGATTGAAACGTCGCGCGGTCGATCACCTTGCGACCGTTCTCTTCCTTAAATTTGATCCACATCCGCAACATGTCGCCGCAGTCAGCGCTTCCGACTGTTCCGATCGCGTCCGCGTCCTTCATCTCGCCGAGGTTCTTCGGATTCTTGATCGCTTCTTCGATTTTCGTTTCGATGTCGTTAGGCATTGTCTAAATGGTAGCGAGAAATGTTTGGATCGACATCGATACTCCAGGCATCGATTCCGCCGCGCAGACTCTTCACGTTCTCAAATCCATGTCCTTGAAAATACGCCGCCGCATCCATGCTGCGCATGCCAGTGTGATCGTAAATTACGATCGGATCTTTGGGCGACAATTCGGACATCAGCTCCTGAGTGAACAAACGCGCATTGTCGATCTTAACCGCTTCAAACTCTTCACGCGTGCGGACATCGACCAGTTGAACTTTTTCGCCGCCGGCAATTCGATCCGCCAATTCCCGCGGCTCGATCTGCATTGCGCGCTCCGCCGTATCGCTCGAAACGATGTGTTCGATCGCAAGATCGACATCGAGATTTTCGTTACGCGCGCAAACCCCCGCCAGCGTTTCCTCCGGTGAAAATCCGCAACTGCTGCAGCCGCCAATATGATATTTGCGAAACAACGCCCGCTGCGCGCCGGGAAATTGCACCAGCAATTCACGCATCGTGATGTTCGGATCGATTGTCGATGTTGCAGCATTCATCGCTGATGAATTGTAGCGGCAGTCTATGACCGTCGCAAACTTCGCATCTTGTAGGGCGTCTGTTTCAGACGCCGTGGCGTTTCACAGAAACGCCCTACAATTTCGCCGGATCGGCAAGCAACTCCACCACCCGCTTTAGCAAACGTCCCGCGCCACCGCCGTCGAGGCTGCGATGATCGAAGCTCAAAGTCAGCTCAGCCTGGGTTGCTGGAACGAATTGCTGCTTCTCTTCGTTCCAAATCGGCTCCTTCTTACCCGCACCAAGTCCAAGCAAGAATGTCTGGTCCGGCAGCGGAATCGGAGTTCCCCAGTCGAGGCCGAAAGTTCCGAAGTTCGAAACGGAAGCGATCCCACCCGAGGTCATGTCCGCCGTCAATCGGCGACGCCGCGCAAGATCGACAAGCTCCGTGTAACGAGTCGTTAGGTCAGTGAGAGATGTTTTGTCCGCTCCGCGAATCACCGGAACCATAATTCCTTCGCCGGCTTCGACCGCGACGCCGATGTCGATCGATTCCGAACCGACGACGCGACCGCCAATCAAACGCGCGGCCGCATTTGGTTGCTCGGCCAGCGCAAGCGCGAGCGCGCGCAATACATAGAGCGCGGGTCCGGGTTTCGGATCGCGTGATTGTCGATCTTGCAAAATCGGATCGAGGCAAATCGAAACACCGACAGTCGCGAGCGGTCGCGTCCAGCTGCGCCGCATCGCATCCGCCACGCCGGTGCGGATCGCGCTCGGTTTTTCCGCGGGATGTCCTTCGATTTCGCCGAGAAAGCTCTCGAGATCTTTAATCGTAACGCGGCCGGCTGTTCCCGTTCCGGCGATCGCGGCAAGATCGGCTTGCGTTAATTGCAACTCAGCCATGCGCGCGCGGACCCGTGGCGAAAAATAGCCCGCACCTTTGGTCGCTGCGGGAACCGGCAACACGCCAGACGAATCGACTTGGAAATGCGAACCGGCCGCGACCGGTGGCAAGCCCGATTCATCGACTTGGAAATGCGAACCGCTTCCGTTCTGCGTTGCGGACTCTTCTTCGCGACCGGGAACTTCTTTTGCCACATCGCCTTTCGGCGGCTGCGGTGCGCGCTTTTGGAAACGCGCGGCGTCCGCTTCGCTCGCTTCGACAAATCCGAGCACTGCGCCGACAGCATACGTTCCCTTCACCTCCGCATCGATCTTCGCGATCTCACCGGCGCAAGGAGTCGTCACGCCCATGACTGCTTTGTCGGTTTCCACTTCGATGATTTCCTGATCGGCGGTGACTTTGTCGCCCGGCTTAACCTTGATCGTAACGATGGTGGCTTCGGCCATGGATTCGCCGAGCTGCGGCATGGTGATTGGAACTTGAGGCATAAATTTATTCCGAGAGAATCTGGCGCGCTTTGGCTGCGATCGTTTTCGCGCTGGGCCGATGCTCGCTCCAAAGATTCGGGTGATACGGGATGGGTGTGTCTTTCGCGTTCAGGCGCGCCGGCGCGGCGTCGAGCAGATGAAAACCTTCGCTCGCCACGCGAGCAATCACTTCTGCCGTGACACCGCCCCACGGAAATGCTTCGCCAACGCAGAGCAAACGTCCGGTGCGCGCGACCGAAGCCAGCACCGTGCTGGTGTCGAGCGGCTTGACCGTGCGAAGATCGACAACTTCAATTTCAAAACCTTCGCCGGCCAATTCGTTAGCCACTGCGAGTGCTTCGTGCACCATCGCGCTGTAGCTCACGATGCTGAGATCGCGCCCCGGCCTAACGATTCGCGCCTGCCCGATCGGCAGCTTGTCCTGCGGGAGCGCATCCGCCTTGAGATGATAATAAAGATATTTGTGCTCGCAATAGATGACCGGGTCGTCGATTTGCACCGCATCGATCAACATGGTGTAAGCATCCTCCACCGTCGCCGGCGTGACCACGACTAGCCCGGGATAATGCGAGTAAAGCCCTTCCATGCTTTGGCTGTGGAATGGTCCACTGCCTTTCGTGCCGCCGGACGGCAAACGCACCGTGATCGGGCAGGGGACTTGGGTCCGCCAATATTGCGTCCCCGCGTTGTTGAGAATTTGATTGAGCGCGATGCTCGAAAAATCGGCGAACTGCATCTCGACGATCGGTCGCATTCCTTCCATGGCTGCGCCGATCGCGGTGCCGACCATCGCATCTTCACTGATCGGTGTGTTCAAGACGCGTCCGGGAAATTGTTCCGCCAAACCTTTCGTCGCTTTGAATGCGCCGCCGAATTTTCCGGCGATATCCTGGCCGTAAATGAAGACGCGTTCGTCTTCGCGCAGCAATTTCGCCTGCGCCTCGCGGATGGCTTCGAGGTAAGTGACGCTCACGCGAAAAATTGATCCGCCATTTCGCGGGTTGAAACCGCGCACCAATCTTCGTCGCTCCCGACCGGCGCGTCTTCCTGTTGTGCAGTTGAGACCGCTTCATCGACCTGCGCGGCGATCTCGGCGCGCATTTTCTGGAGTGCGTCCTGATCGAGCATCGCCTGCTCGATGATAAACTTCTCCGTTCGCTGCAACGAATCTTGCGCGAATGGCTCGTTTTTCATCTCCAGCGGGACGTAGCTGGCATCATCATGCTCACCGTGCCCGGCGAGCCGCAAAGTTGTGGCGACGACCAATTGCGGTGGCCGCCCAGCGCGAGCGCGCTTCACCGCCGTTTCGATAATTTCGAGGCACGCGGAGAGATCGGTGCCATCAACACTGTGGCCTTCGTAGCCGTAGCCTTTCGCGCGGTCGACCAAATCCGCGCAGCCAAACTCGCGTTCGTTAGGGGTGGAATACGCGAAATGATTATTCGTCGCGACCACGACCAGCGGCACCTGCTCCACCGCCGCGATGTTCAGTCCTTCATGCGTCGCGCCCGTCTGCATCCCGCCTTCGCCGATCGTCGTTAGGCCAATGAAATCCTTCTCCCCTTTCATCCGCTTTGCCAGCAGCTTGCCCACCACCACCGGAATCATCGCCCCGAGATGGCTGATCATAGCGAGTTGGTTATCGCGCGGCCGGCCGCGGTGAATGTTTCCGTCGCGCCCGCGCATCGGACCCTGTCGCGAGCCGAGATAAGTGCGGACAACATCGATCAACGGCTCCCCGAAAGCGGAGCGTCCGGCCTGATCGCGAATCAACGGCGCGAAGACATCGCCCTTCTGCAAAAACATGCCGCATGCGGCGCTCACCGCTTCCTGCCCGCGGCCGAGATAAACGCCGCCGGTAATCATGCCGCCGCGGTACAGACTCGCCAATTTGTCCTCGAGAACGCGCGTCAACAGCATCCAGCGATACGCTTCAACATATCGCGCGTGCGGCGCGCCGGCTTTTTGTGCCGATTTCTTTTTGCTGCGCGCTGCGGTTTGGAGCATCCGAGGATTTTACGCAAGATCGACAAGCGCGCGCAAAATTTATTTATTGTAGAGCGTTTCTGTGAAACGCCGCTTCCATGAGTGGCGTCTGACACAGACGCCCTACAATTTTTTATTTCTACCGCGCGGCGAAGCTTGCGCTTTCGCCATGCCCGTTCCCGTTCTCGGCCATCGCGAACTGACGTTGCGAAGTAATCGCATCCACCGCCACCGGTTCGTTTTCACGGCGCTCGGTCAATTTCATCCCGACCAATTTACTCACCCCGCGCTCTTCCATCGTGATGCCGTAAAGAATGTCGGCCTTCGCGATGGTGCGTTTGTTGTGCGTGATGATAATGAACTGGCTTTGCGCCACGAAGCGTTCGAGCACGCGAATGAATCGATTGATGTTCGATTCATCCAGCGGCGCGTCGAGCTCATCGAGCACGCAGAACGGACTCGGCCGCACCATGTAGATCGCGAACAAGAGCGCCACCGCCGTCATCGTGCGCTCGCCACCCGAAAGCAGCGACACGCTTTGCAATTGTTTCCCCGGCGGCTTCGCCGAAATCTCGATCCCGCAATTCAGCGGATCGTTCTCGTCCATCAACGACAAGTCCGCGCGCCCGCCGCCGAATAATTCCGCGAACATCTCCCGGAAATTCACCCGCACCTGCGCGAAAGTTTCGGCGAACAATTTCTTCGTTGTCGAATTAATCCGCGCGATGACATCGAGAAGCTCGCGCCGCGCGCTGGTCAGATCGTTGTTCTGCGTCTCTAGGAACGTGTGACGCTCTTCCAATTCATCGTATTCCTGCACCGCATCGAGATTGACCGGCCCCATGTCGTCGAGGCGCCGGGTCAGATCGGCGATGATCGTTTCGACTTCGGCAAGATCGACATCGGCATTTTTCTCGGCCTTCAATTGCACGCCCAAAACTTTTTCAAACGCGAGCGCATCCGGCGTGAAGCTGCGAAGATCGACATGGTAACGTCGCTGCGCATGCTCGGCCAGATTATCGATCTTCATTTGCAATTGCGTTTCGCGCACCTGCTCGGCCGCGCGGCGTTCGTGCAATTCGCTTAACGAATCCCGCACCACGCGCAGGTCGGCCTCGATCCCTTGCAAAATCGACAAGTGCTCGGCCCGTTGTGCCGTTAACGTCGCCAGCTCCACTTTCCGCTTTTCCTGCAACGCCTTCTGCTCTTCGATTCCCGCTTCCGCCGCCTTCGATTCATTCCCCTGCGAAGCGATACGGGTTTCGTAAATCGCAATGTCGGCGCGCCGCGCCGCAATCGTCTCATTCAGTTCCGCGTCGCGCACCGCCAACGGTTCACGCTGCGCGACCAGATTTTCGTGGCGTTGCTCTTCGGTCGCGAGGCCGAGCCGCAGCTCGTTTAATTCCGCCACCGCTTTCTCTTCATGCGCGATGGCTTCTTTGCGCGCGGTTTCCGCGTCGTCGCGCTGCTCTTCCTGCACCGCGAATTCTTTGCGCGCGTTGGCCAGGTCGCGTCCCAATTGCGCGACACGGTCATCCGCGGCGTCGATCTGTTGGCGCAGCGTCGTCTTTTCCGAAAGGAGATTGTCGATCTTGCGCGCAGTCTCGGCCACTTCGCGGTCAATCAGCGCGATTCTATTGCCCGCGGTCGATTGCGCGACATCCGCCGCGCGATGTTTCGCGCGCGCTTCCTCTAAATGGGTATTGCCTTTTTCCACCGCAGCCTTCGCTTCATCGCGTTTCTGCCGCAACGTCTCGCGCTGCGCCGTTAACATGGAAAACTCCGAGTCGAGAATGGAAATGCGCGACCTGCGCTCGAGTAACGATTCCTTTTTCGCGTCGCTCACGCCGCCGAAGAGAACGCCTTCGATCGAAATGAATTCGCCGGCGAGTGTCGCGACCGCGTGCTGTGGCGTCGCTTTCTTAAACTGAATCGCCTCATCAAGATCGGTGACGATGGCGACATCGCGGAGCAACGCTTGCAGCAAAGGCCGGAGCGATTCCGCTGTATTTACCTTATCAATGGCCCAAGCCAGCGCGGGCTTCGGCAACAAGTTCGTCTTCGAAACGCCGGCGCCGTTCAACTCGGGAATGAGCAGCGCGGCCCGGCCAAGTTTCTTTTCCGTGATCGCGCTGACGATTTCAGATGCAGCCTCGGCGTTTTGCAAAACGATCGCGTGCAGATTTCGCCCAAGTGCTGCTTCGATTGCGGCCACGAATTTTGGATCGACATCTAACTGTGAAGCGAGTGCCGCCTGAACGCGCGCGGAATCCTCCAACCCTTTCAGCACCGCTTGCGAACCTTCCATCAAACCTTCGCCTTCAGCGTTTAACTGCTTCAGCACTTCCAGTCGCGAACCTTTTTCGGCGAGCGCGCCTTCCAGATTGATCAGCTTTTTCTCAGCATCGACGAGTAGATGTCGATCTTGCCCGAGCGTTTCCTCGATCGTGCGCATTTCCGCGAGGAGAAGATCGACATTTTGTTTTTCATTTTCAGTCGCAGCCTTGGCGGCCGACAACGAGCTCTCGGCTTGTGTGCGTTCGTCGTGCGCCTGCGCAATCGCCGCATCGAGTTCGCGCAAACGTTCGCCCGTCGCCTCGCGCCGAATGTTGATTCCAGAAATCTCATCGGCGAGCGCGCTGATGCGGCTCTCGTTTTTCGAGAGAGTGACTTGCAACACTTGTAACTCGCTGTCGCGGCCATCACGCGCTTCTCGCGACTTCGTTGTCAATTCCGTTAGGCGCGCCAGCTCTTGCTTTTTGCGGTCGAGCAATTGCGCTGTCTTCTCGATCAACGCGTTCACGTCTTTCATCTGCGCCTGCTGTTGGTCGCGTTTCGCCTCCGCCGCGGCGATTTCGTTTCGCGCCCGCGCGATCAACTCCGCGATCTCTTCTGCGCGCTGACGATTGAATTCGATCCGACTACGGTTCGTGCCGATGTCGCTCTGCAACCGTTCCACTTCCGCGCGCGCGTCGGCAATTTTGGCATCAAGCTGGTCGAGCGCATTGCGCCGTCCGCCGAGATCCGCTTCGCGATTTTCGATCTTGCCGCGAGTTGCCTGTTCGTCGTCGTTAGTGCGCTCGATCGCGCCACGGCAGGAATTCAATTCATGCTCGAGCTTCTCGAGCTGTTTGCGCGAATGATGCGTGTCGAGAACCTGCAAATCCGCCAGCAATGTTTGATATCTTCGCGCTTTCCCGGCCTGCCGTTGCAGCGATCCGATCTGCCGCTTCACTTCCTTGATCACGTCGCCGATACGCAACAGGTTCGCTTCGGTCGCTTCCAGTTTGCGCATCGCCTCGCGCTTTTGCGTTTTGTATTTCGTGATCCCAGCGGCTTCTTCGAACACCGCACGCCGATCTTCCGGACGCGAGCTCAGGATCGCGTCGATCTTGCCCTGCTCCATCATCGAATAAGCGCTGCGCGCCACACCGGTGTCGGCGAAAAGACTTTGGATATCGCGCAATCGGCACGGCGTTTTGTTCAGGAAATATTCCGAGTTGCCATCGCGATAAACGCGGCGAGTCACGCGCACATCATGCCACTCGACTCCGAGCTCGGCGCCGCAATCACTCAACGTCAGCGAGACTTCGGCGAAGCCTAACGGCTTGCGCGAGTCGGTCCCGCTGAAAATAACGTCGGCCATTTCCCCGCCGCGCAGCGATTTGGCGGATTGCTCGCCCAGGACCCAGCGCAAGGCATCGAGCAAATTGGATTTTCCGCAGCCGTTCGGCCCGACGATGGCGGTGATGCCTTGGTGGAAATTGAAAAGCGTTATATCGGCGAACGATTTGAAACCGAGAAGCTCGAGCGATTGGAGATGCATGAGGGGCCGGTCGAAACCGGCTGTAATTTGAATATAGCCCCCAGAAGAAGGTGACAAGCGAAAATCACACTATTTGCGGTAGGAGAGGGAGGGCAAAACCCCATATCCTGTAGCCGTCGCTCTCTCCGCCCGGCGTTGCGAGCAATTCGAGGAAACAAGATCGACATCGTGCAAGATCGACATCTTCATTCGCGGCGACCACGTGCGGGAAAAACGCGCTTCGCGGAAAAGATTTTTCCTCTAGAGTGCGAACATGCGCGACCGTTACCTGGAAGAATTTTATTCGTTTTTGCGATTTCCGAGTGTGTCGACCGATCCCGCCTACGCCGGAAAGGTTAACGAATGCGCGCAGTGGCTCGTGCAAAAACTGACTGCGGTCGGATTGCAGGCGAAGCTCGTTCCGACCGCCGGACATCCGGTCGTTTGGGCGCAGAACAAACACAAGCCGGGTCGGCGCGCGGTATTAATCTACGGCCACTACGATGTGCAGCCGGCGGATCCGTTAGACTTGTGGGATTCGCCCCCATTCGAGCCAGTGTTAAAGGACGGATTCGTTTTCGCGCGCGGATCGACCGACAACAAAGGACAGATCCTTTCGCACATTCTCGGCGTACAGGAGACGATCGAGAAAAACAGCGACTTGCCGGTGAATCTCCATTTCGTGATCGAAGGCGAAGAGGAAATCGGCAGCGGGAATCTCGGCGGTTTCCTGAATCAAAATCGCGATGCGTTGAAGTGCGATGTCGTGGTTGTTTCCGACACCGGCATGATCGCGCCGCGAACGCCCACCATCAGTTACGGTTTGCGCGGAGTGGCCGCGCTCGAATTGAAAGTGACCGGGCCGAAGATCGATCTGCACTCCGGAATTTACGGTGGCGCGGTCGCAAATCCGGCCGCGGCGCTGGCGCGATTATTGTCGACCTTGCACGATCGCGACGGGCATATCGCGGTCGACGGTTTTTATAATGACGTTTTGCCCCTACAGGATTGGGAGCGCGAAATGTGGAGAAAAATTCCGATCGAAGCCGATGCGGAAGTATTAAAAGAGACGGGATCGACGGCGCTGTTTGGCGAAAAAGGTTTTAGCACGCTGGAACGAATTTGGGCGCGACCGACGGCGGAGATCAATGGCATCGGCGGCGGTTACCAAGGGCAGGGGACGAAGACCGTTCTGCCGAGTCATGCGATGGCGAAGCTGACTTTCCGCCTGGTGCCGAATCAAAACGGCGATGCGATTGTCGATCTTGTGCGCAAGCACATGCAAAAAAATCTACCACCCGGAGTTACGTTGGAGATGACGAGCGGTCACACCGGGCCGTGGTACCTGACCGATCCGAATGCGCAATTCGGCCAGGCGGCGCAACGCGCGCTCCGCAAAGCATTCGACAAAGATGCGACTTTGATTCGCGAAGGCGGCAGCATCCCGATCGTGTCGGACTTTCGAACCATTCTCGGCGTGGAAACTCTTTTGCTCGGATTAGCGTTGCCCGGCTGCCGCGCGCATTCGCCTAACGAAAACTTTCCGTTGGAAAACCTCGAGGCCGGCATTCGCATGAACAAAGCCGTGCTCGAAGAAATCGCCGCGTGAGGAGATGTCGATCTAAGATGAACTTTCGATTCCTGTTTGTAATTTTACTGATGCTCGGACTGGCGGCGGGCGGAGATGCGCGCGGCACGCCCGAGGAAGATGGAATCGGCCACACTCTGAAGAAGATTGTTTCCGGTCCGAGCCCGACGCCAAGCAAACGAAAAAAGAAATCGACCAAAAAGAAATCCACGCCAACGCCAACGCCTTCGCCAAAAGCTTCGGCTAAATCTTCGCCGTCGCCGAGCGCGTCACCGACCGCGAGCGCGTCGCC
>JBDUDM010000163.1:0-3132 GCA_040002925.1 Spartobacteria bacterium
CTCTTGCTCAAACCGAACCGGGTCAGAATCTCATCCACGCGTTTCGGTTCCACGGTCACGCCAAGAACGCGGTCGCATTTGTCATAAGCGAGCGAAACGTCCGCGGGGTTCTCCGGTAATTCTCCGGCTACCGAAATTTCGTTCGCTGGATTTCCACCCGCGATCTCGCGAATCAATTCCGCCGCGCGCTCCGACGCGCGCAAAATCATTCCCGGATCAACGCCGCGCTCGAAGCGATAACTCGCATCGCTCGGCAGATTCAAAGTGCGCGCCGTCCGCCGAATGTTCGCCGGCAAAAAATAGGCAGCTTCCAGCAGCACATTTTTCGTCGACGCCGTTACTCCAGATTCTTCGCCGCCCATCACGCCGCCGATTCCGACAGCGCGTTCGTTATCGGCAATGACGAGATCATGCGGCGTGAGCGAATAAGTTTTGCCATCGAGGGCAAGGAATTTTTCGCCGTCGCGCGCCAGCCGCACATTGATGCCGCCTTTCAATTTGTCGGCATCGAAAGCGTGCGTCGGTTGCCCGAGTTCGAGCATCACGAAATTGGAGATGTCGACGATGTTGTTAATCGAACGAATTCCGGCCGCTTCGATTTTCGCGCGCAGCCAATCCGGACTGGGCCCGACTTTCACCTTGTCGATCTTGCGGATGGAGTAGAACGGACATTCCTTCGGCGCCGAAATATCAATTGATCCTTTTTTAAACTCGACCGGTTTAACCGGTCGAGTTTGCGGGGCGGGGGCGGGCGTTGCACTGAGCGCGGCGATCTCTCTCGCCAATCCGTAGTGACTTAAGAGATCGCCGCGATTCGGCGTGATCTCGACATCGAGAATGGTGTCGCTCGGGAAAAGATCGACAATCGGCGCGCCGATCTTTGCTTCCGGCGATAAAATCAAAAGCCCAGAGGTATCTTCGCCGAGGCCGAGCTCGATCGGGCTGCAAAGCATCCCTTCGCTCTCGACTCCGCGCAGTTTGCTTTTCTTAATTTCCAAACCGTTAGGCAATTTCGCGCCGGGAAGGGCGAGCGGAACTTTGTCGCCGACCTTGTAATTCTTCGCGCCGCAAACGATCTGGCGTTTTGTGCCGCTACCGTCATCGACTTCGCAAACACTGAGGCGATCGGCGTTTGGATGTTGCGACGACGCGTTGATTTGCGCGACGACCACCTTGTCGATCTTAGCGCCGCGTTCTTCGATTCCTTCGATCTCGACGCCGGCAAGCGTGAGCAACTCGGCCAGGGTGTCGATCTTTTCCGGAAGATCGACAATCTCACGCAGCCAGTTAACGGAAAACTTCATGACGCGAATTGTTTCAGGAATCGCAGATCGTTCTGCGCAAACAATCGAATGTCGGGAATGTCGAACAGGATCATGGCCAGCCGGTCCATCCCAAGACCGAAGGCGAAGCCGGTCCACTTTTCGGGATCGTAAGCGGTGTCACCACGCGCCTTGTTCACCTCTTCGAACACGGCGGGATGCACCATGCCGGAGCCGCAAACTTCGATCCATTGTTCGCCGCCTTTGAGCGCTTTCGATTTTACATCGATCTCGAAGCTCGGTTCGGTGAATGGAAAATAATGTGGACGAAAACGAACGGCGGTATCGGCGCCGAACAATTCGCGCATCAAAAACTCGAGCGTGCCCTTGAGATCGGCTACGCTCACGTTTTCATCGACATAGAGCCCTTCGATCTGGTGGAACTGCGCGCTGTGAGTGGCGTCCACTTCGTCGCGGCGATAAGCGGCGCCGGGCGCGATGATGCGAATGGGCGGTGGCGCCGCTTGCATCGCGCGGATCTGGACGGTCGAGGTGTGCGTTCGGAGGAGACGGCCGTCGGGCAGATAAAATGTGTCCTGCTCGTTGCGCGCAGGATGATCGGCGGGCGTATTGAGCGCGTCGAAGCAATGCCATTCCGTTTCGATGTCGGGGCCATCGGCGAGCGCGAAACCCATGCGACGGAAGATCGAGATAGCGCGATCCAGCATTTGGGTGAGCGGATGAAGCGAGCCGCGTTCGTGCGGCGTACCCGGCAGTGAGATGTCGATCTTGCCGAGCGCTTCGGATTCTTTTTGCGAACGAAAACTTTCGCCACGCGCTTCGAGCGCAGCGGTGACCGCGTTGCGAACTTCGTTCAGCAATTTTCCGACGATCGGCTTCTCTTCTTTGCCGAGCGTTTTCATTTGCTCGCCCCACGCCGAGATGGTGCCGCTCCGTCCGAGATATTTAATGCGCGCGGCTTCGAGGGCCCTTTCGTCCGAAGCGGATTCGATTTCGCCTAAGGCGTCGGCGCGCAGTTGCTCGAGCGGGTGGGACATCGATCAAAGATTTCCGACAGAATGACAAAATTAAACAGAATTAAAAAATCATTCTGCTAATTCTGCGCATTCTGTCCAACGACAGATGGCTTTACGCCGCCTTCTGTTTCGACGACTTCGTTTTTTCTTCGAGCGCGCTCTTTACTTGATCGAGAATCGATTTGAACGCGGCTTCGTCAGTTACGGCGAGATCGGCCAGAATTTTTCGATCGAGACCGATGCCGGCTGCTTTTAATCCTTCGGCGAAACGGCTGTAGGTCATTCCGTTCGCACGCGCGGCGGCGTTGAGGCGTTGGATCCAAAGGTAGCGGAAAGTGCGTTTGCGATTTTTGCGATCGCGATACGCCCAATATTTACCTTTCATGGTCGCGTCTTTGGCGTAGCGGAAAAGTTTGGAGCGGCGACCGCGATAACCTTTCGCTGATTTGATGACGCGTTTGCGTCGGGCCCGGCTGGCCGGGGCGTTAGTGGCTCTTGGCATTTTGTTTTGCCCCGCCGGAGCGGGACTCCTGGTTCAGCGAGCTGTTATTAGGGTATGTCGATCTTCGCGACCTCACTCGCTGAGGTAATCCTGCAATCGCGGGATTAGGTGCGCAGATCTTACGACGTGGAAACGCCGGGGCGAGGAAGTTAGGCAAGGGACTGTAAATGACAAATGGTTTCTGCCGCCGGGGACGGCGGTAGCTACAACATGCCCGGTGCCAAGCACGATCCTCAAAGGATGTTGCGAGTAGCCACATATGGCCGATTGTGGCCGATAAGGAAAGGGAAAGCGTGACCGGTGAAGAAAAAGGGTCAACAAGCTGAGTGAA
>JBDUDM010000164.1:0-3117 GCA_040002925.1 Spartobacteria bacterium
ACGCCGTTGAGAATTCCGGTGACCAACGCGACGCGGTCGGGTTCCGCTTTCCAATCGGGCGCAACCGCAGACCAGAGATTGTTCATCGCGCCGGCGCCGATTGGCGACATGACCAGCACGATCGTAAAAAGCGGAATAGCAAAGCGCGCCATATCGAGAAGATCGCGACCGAGGATGCGCATGCGTTCGCCGATGCTTTCGCTCGAAACAATCCGCACGTCCGACGCGAAATAAATCGCCGCAGCCGAGGCGAGCATCGCGATTCCCAAGACGCCGCCGGCCATCTCTTTGGAGAAATGCGTGGCCAGCCAGATGCCGACGCCGCCGCCGATTCCGTTACCGCCGAGATTGCCAGCCTGATAGTATCCGGCCGCGCGGCCTTTCGCTTCGTCCGCAACCGTGTGCGCCATCAATCCGCCGACCGGCAGGACGATCAATGTCCCGGCGACTTGAGAAATGAAAACGATGGCCATCAAAAACGCGACCGCGTTTTGTTGCAGCGGAATGAATCCAAGCGCCAACAGGGTTGCCGCTGCCGTCGCCAGGCCTAACAAATACCAGCGCCGCGCGGTCAGGGTCAGGTCGGCCACCGGTCCCCATAGGAATCGCCAGAGATTTGCAGAGACGCCGACGGCGACGACCGACGCCGCCAGCGCCACCGAAAAACCGGCGCGGATAAGGACGAATGGCAGCGTAATGGAAACGAAACCGCTGCTGATGCCGTAAGGAAGCACCAGGAAAAAGAACGTGATGGGCGTGGTCGATTCGCGTTTTCGCAAAGCGTTACAAATTTTGTTCAGCCACGGATTAACACAGATGGAACTCAGATCGAAACATCTTCTTCGACGCTTCGATTTTATCTGTGTAAATCTGTGTCCATCTGTGGCTGTTTTGTTATCGTTTTAATTCAATGAAGCCGAATCCGTATCTCTTCATCGCCATTTTCTGCGGCGTGGCGGTGGTGTTTCCGGTGCTGCCACTCGGGCTCGCGTGGATTTGGCGACGATTTTTGCAGCCGCCGAAACCGGGTCTGCAAAAAAATGCGACATACGAATGCGGGATGGAATCGATCGGCGACGCGCAGATCCAATTCCACTCGCAGTACTATCTTTACGCGATCATTTTTTTGATCTTCGACGTGGAAGCGATTTTTCTGATTCCATTCGCGGTCGCGTTTACCGGATTACCCTTCGGCGCGTTCTTGTCGATCTTAGTGTTCCTGCTGTTGCTAATCGAAGGATTGATTTGGGCGTGGGGCAAAGGCTGTTTAACCTGGGCAAAATAAATGGGCGACGCGATGGACGAAGGGCTGCTAAACGAACTGCAAAAGCAGGGCATCTGGGTCACGTCGATGCAGGAGCTCTACAATTGGGGGCGCAAGAATTCGATCTGGCCGTTGCAATTCGGGCTCGCCTGTTGCGCGATCGAGATGATCGCCACGGCCGCGTCGCGTTACGACATCGCGCGTTTCGGCGGCGAAGTTTTTCGGCCTTCACCGCGGCAGGCGGACTTGATGATCGTCGCCGGCACGGTCACCAAAAAAATGGCGCCGCAGATCGTTAGGCTCTACAACCAGATGCCGGATCCGAAGTACGTGATCTCGATGGGCGCGTGCGCGATTTCCGGCGGGCCATTCAAGCAAGGCTACAATGTGTTGAAAGGCATCGACCGTTATATCCCGGTGGATGTTTACATTCCCGGTTGTCCGCCGCGGCCGGAAGCGCTGTTGCACGCGTTCATGGAACTGCAACGCAAGATCGACAATCAGAAACTGACCGGCGCGGACAAGGCGGACCACCTCGATCGAGCGCAATTGAGCGAGTTTCCTGTTCCCGCATTCGGCGCGCATGATCTGCAGCCGACATCGAATCCGGATTTGTTTCAGCCGCCGAAAATAGAGCGCACGTAAACTGTGGAATCGTTGGACCAAATCAAAACGCGTGCGGTAGCCGCGATCGCCGGCGCTAAGATCGACATCGTCGCAAACGCGAGTCCGTCGCAGCAATTGTCACTCTTGATCGACAACGAACACGCGGCCGCCGTTGCGAAATTTCTCCGCGACGACCCCGAACTGCGTCTCGATTTTTGTTCGAACGCGACCGGAGTCGATTGGCCCGAGCGCGCGGTGAAGAAGACAACGAAAATAAAGACGATCGTCGAGGGCGTGGAGAAAGATGTCGATCAAACGACGGAGGAAAAAATCCCGGGTTATCTCGAAGCGGTTTATCACCTGTATTCTGTCGCGCATAAACATGGGCCGGTAATCATTCGCCTGCGCACTTCCGATCGCGCAGACAATGCGAAGCTACCGTCACTCACGCCGATTTGGCGGAGCGCCGAGTTGCAGGAGCGCGAAATTTTCGATCTTTACGGCGTTCGCTTCGACGGACATCTCGACCTTCGCCGGATTTTGATGTGGGATGAGTTCGAAGATTTTCCGATGCGAAAAGATTATCGCGACCCGGACGACTACGAGTGGGAGCCAACGCCGCACGATGATGTGCTGGAAAGAGCGAAGCAACATTACCCGGCGCGGCCACAATTGGATGGCGCGGAAAATATTACGGTTCAAGAATCCGAAAAGACCACCGATTAACGCGATCTGTGTCCACTCGTGGCTGCTTTTTAAGATTCGTTAGGCAATAACCGCGACGTTTTAGAATTACGCCGCAGCCGCAGGCGCCGCCTCTTGTGCAGCTGCGCGGCGGGTAATTTCTTCCATCACTTCGTTCGCGTATTCCTGAAGGAGGCGCTTTTCGCGGGGCGTGAGCTGGCGGGGCTTGGTGTCCAGGATGCAAAGTGAGCCGATGGGCTGGCCGTTAGGGGCATGCACCGGGACACCGGCATAAAAACGGAGGCCGCGCTCCCTGAGCAACGGGTTGTTGGCAAAGCGGCGGTCGCGCGCGAGATCTTCGATCACGAGAACTTCATTCCCGGCAACGACGTGGCCGCAAAGCGACACGTCGCGGGGAGTGTGCCGGGTCTTTGCGATATCCTCCGGAAGGCCGGTCTGGCTTTTGAAAAACTGGCGATCGCGATCGATGAGCGTAAAGAGGGCGATCGGCACCTCGAAGATGCGCGCGAGCTTCGCCGTGATGCGGTCGAAGACCGGCTCGG
>JBDUDM010000069.1:0-10471 GCA_040002925.1 Spartobacteria bacterium
CGGCGTCGGAGTTGGTGTCCCGTGTTTGTGTTTACCACGACCGCCCCCGCCTTGCTGCTGCTGCTGCTGCTGCTGCTGGGGCTGCTGGGGCTGCTGCACCTGCTGCTGCTGCTGTTGCTGTTGCTGTTGCTGGACCTGCTGTTGCTGCTGTAACTGCAACTGTTTCTGTTGATGGCGCAGAGCCTTCTGCTGTTGCATTTCCTGCGTTTGCTGTTGTTGCAATTGCGCCTGTTGTTGTTGCTGCAATCCCGCCCCATCGTTCGGCGCCTGCGCGCCGCGCGCTCCATGTTTTTTCGATCCCCTCGGTGTTTGCGTGTTGGCAGGTGCGTTGACGGCGCCAGTTTGCCCTTGATCGGCTGCCGACACGGAGTTTTGAGCGGCCGGAGCTTTATGACGCCCCTTGTGTCCGCCCCCGCTACCGCTGTTTGTGTTCGTGCCGCCTGCAGGTGTTCCCGCACCTTGCCCGCCTAACGAAGGAGGAGAATTCCCCACGGTCGCCGGGTTCGCCTGTCCGGCCTGCGAACCCTTTTTGCCATGATGTTTGCCTCCGTCGGTCGATGTCCCACCCCCTTGCGCGCCTAACGAAGAAGAGGCAGCCGCCGCCCCGCCCGCATTCGGATCCAGTTGTCCGGTTTGGTTTCGACCTTTCCCGTGATGCTTGCCACCACCCTGCATCGGAGTAGCACCACTCGCCGTAGCAGCAACGCCGCCTTGGCCAGCTCCGCCACCGGAAGACGCGTTGTTGGCTCCCTTATTTGATTGACCAGGGTGACGTTTAACTTTCGGACTCCCGCCCGCCGGCTGTAATCCCGTAGTTGTAGCGCTTGCCCCTGTCGCATCGACTGCGCCCTGGCCGTGTTTTCCTTTTCCGCCAGGATGTTGATTACGGCCACTCTGACCGCCGGCGCCAGCCATCGCATTAGCGTTGCCAAGTTGATCCTGTCCCTTTCTGCCTTTGCCGCCGGGATGTTGATTGACGCCGCCGCCGGTTTGCTTATTGCGCAGCTGGCCGGCGCTCGCTTGTCCGACAGCTCCCTGACCTCCGCCCTGATGGTGTTTGCCAACTTTTCCGGCGACGTCGGCTGGCAGGGTGGCTTTCGCATTTCGGTCTTTGCCTTTGTTCTCACCGGCGATTTTGTCCCGCAGCTGTTTCTGCTGCTTCTTATCTGCGTTGCCCCAGCCCTTGTCGATCTTGTCCCGGCCTAACCGCTCCGCCACCTTCGGTGCATGTTTCGGATTTTTCTCGCCGTGCACCCGCGGTGAAAGCAACGCCAATTGGTTTCCTTCGAGGCGAGAATGTTTCCCTCCGGGAATCTTCGAATCATCGTCGTACCGGTTTACATGAATCTGTGAAACTTCCTTGCCGCCGAATTTTCGAATGCGCTCGTTGCACCAATTGTAGTCCGGACCGCCGCAATACGTCACATCTCGGTTGTAGCAGATGTTCGTGATGTTGATCGTCTCATTGATGATCGTGATGTTGCGCGAGTGCTCGTACATGCAACCGCAACCCGAGTACGAATCCGAACCAAAGTCCCGCACATTCACAAACGTGTAACAATCCGGGCCGATATCACATGTCGTATCGACCCAGTTGTTGATACCAACATCGATCCGGCACGATGCTTCGGGCGGAAGCGGCGCCCAGCCCACGCAAGAACAAGATTCGTCACGCCCTTGTCGCCACGAAACCCACGAGGCCGCCCACACTTTCCCAGGCACCCAGGCCCACCCGCAGCCTGATCGCACTTTGCACCAGCGCCCGTAATGATAACAGGCCCATGCCCACGGCTCGTCCGAAGCAAAGGTCCAGCCGCAATCATCGCAATTGCGCCACGATCCGTTTGTATACGGAGACCAACCCGCGCTCACCGTCGTTGGTTGCCAACACTTCCCCCATTTATCGATCTCGACCCAGCGTCCGTTCGAATTCAGGGAATCGCTCGAATAAAAATCGTCGCTCTCTACCCCCACTTCATCCGACTCCGCGTTCACCAGTCCGGTATCCGCTCCTTGATCGATCGCCGCAGCTCCCGTTTGCGCCGCCGGTCCACCGCTCGAACCCGCTCCGGACGCAGCTCCTCCCCCGGCGGCAGTAGCTCCTCCTCCGGCCACCACCTGATTCGTTAGGGCATACAAACAAAACGGCGCGCTGCCCGATTTTTGCGTGATCGTAATTCCCGGCGTCGAGTCTCCATCCCAAACATAGCGGTAGGTAATATAGTAAACTTGATTCGCGTCCTTAAATCCCCCCGGCGAAGTCCGCGCATCATCCTCATTGAACCAACCCGTCTCCGCCACGGCCTGGCCATCACCGGCAAACGCCATATTCACTTGTCGATTTTGCCCGGCCGAATTGCAGACATAGACACGCAGGTCGTAAGTCGTGCCCGCTTCCAGACTTTCCGGGTCCAGCACGATCTCCTGCTGTGAATTATCACCCGCGCCATTGCTAAAAGTCATGTCGGACAAAACTTCCCCCATCGTTCCATCCGCTTGAATGCTCGCCGCTTTTCCCCCGCCGTTCGACAGCGTTCCCGAGAGCGCATTCAATGTGCAATTGTCCGCCGACGCCGAATCCGCATTGCCCACCAGCGAGAAAAGCGTGATCCCGTTGATCACGCGATCGCTCCCCTGCGAATTCCCGCCGTCGACTGCGCTCGTGTAGCCACTTTCCGTGCTAATTCCGGAACCGGCGTCGCTTTGCGCAGCCGGAATGGGTGTGTAATAAAGCGTGCCGGCGTTTCCTTGAAAAGTTGCTGCCATTCCCAGCAGCAGCGCGAGATAGAGAGGTCGATGTTTCATCATAAGAAGTGTCCGTTTACGTTGAACTTTCCTGCATGCCCTTGGTGCGCCGCGAGTGTAGAGAGCATCCGGCGAAATCGTCAATCGCAATTCAGATGTCGATCTTGCGCTAAACCAACACCGGGGACGCCGTTGCACTCGGCTCCACCCACTTGCCGTGTTCACGGATCAAATCCTGCAATCGATCCACCGCTTCCGCTTCCGGAATGTTGAACTTCACCGGCGTCTTGCCCACATACAGATTCACTTTGCCCGGCGCGCCGCCCACATAACCGAAATCCGCGTCCGCCATTTCCCCCGGCCCATTCACGATGCAGCCCATGATCGCGATCTTCACTCCCTTAAGATGCAACGTCGCCGCTTTGATCTTCGCCGTCGTCGTCTGCAAATTAAACAACGTTCGCCCGCAGCTCGGGCACGCCACGTAATCCGTCTTAAAAATCCGCGAGCCCGCCGCCTGCAGTATATTATAAGAGAGGCGCAACGCCTGCCCCGGCGCCTCCTCGCCTTGCACCAGAATCGCATCGCCGATTCCATCGCAGAGCAGCGACCCGATATTCGTCGAAGCAATCAGCAGCGTCTCGAGAAAATCTTCTTCCGCCTTCCGCCTTCCGCCCTCATCCTTCAATAGAATCGGATGCCGCGCCTGCAACTTCGCGGCGAGCAATCGAAACGCTGGAATCGTTGCAAGATCGACATCGTCATTCACCGTCACCAACTGCGGAACACTCTCCGCATTAATTTTCGCGATCGCCGCATCATCCCGCGGATCCACTTCCACCACCCCGGCGCTTTCAAAAACAATCTCCGGTTTGTAATCGCCCATCTTGTCGATCTTGTGCGCAATCTTGTCGAAGCTCGCCTGCCTAACGAACACGCGCATCAACTCCTCCCCGCCAACGCGCACCCCGCGTATGTCCATTGTCTCTGTGGCGCGCCGCTGGTACGAAAACGGATCAAATGAAAGATCGACATCTTCCATCTTTCCGGTTTCCGGTATCCGCTTTCCGGTTTCAACCAGCGCCTTCGCCACCGGAATCTCATGAACGCTATCCTCCGTCAACGAAACGCGAATCGTGTCCCCAATCCCATCCGCCAGCAGCGATCCAATCCCGATCGCGCTTTTGATCCGCGCATCCTCCCCTTCCCCCGCTTCCGTCACGCCAAGATGAATCGGATAATTCCAATCCGGCCCTTCTTCGTTTAAGCGCGCCACCAGCAATCGATACGCATTGATCATCACCTTCGGATTGCTCGACTTCATCGAGAAGATGAACGCGTGGTAATCGAGATCGCGCGCGATGCGCGCGAACTCCAGCGCGCTTTCGACCATGCCTAACGGCGTGTCGCCGTATCGATTCATGATCCGATCGGACAACGAGCCGTGATTTGTCCCGATCCGAATCGCGATCCCGCGCTGCTTGCAAAGATCGACAAGTGGGGTGAAACGCTCGCGGATCCGATTCAACTCCGCCACGTATTGCTCATCGCTGTATTCGCGAATCAAAAACTTTTTCGAGTCCGCATAATTTCCCGGATTGATCCGCACCTTGTCGACCCACTTCGCCGCTTCCATGGCCGCTTCCGGTTTGAAATGAATGTCGGCCACGATCGGCACATCGCAGCCACGCTCGCGTAATCCCCTAACGATATGCTGCAAATTCGCCGAGTCCTTCACCGTCGGCGCGGTGATGCGCACAATCTCGCAACCCACCTTCGCCAGCTCGATCGTTTGCAAGATCGACATCTCCGTGTCCATCGTGTCGCACGTGATCATCGATTGAACGCGCACCGGATTCGCGC
The DNA here is from genome assembly GCA_040002925.1 of Spartobacteria bacterium. Classification (GTDB taxonomy): domain Bacteria; phylum Verrucomicrobiota; class Verrucomicrobiia; order Chthoniobacterales; family UBA10450; genus JAJPGZ01. The sequence continues at coordinate 4,609 of JBDUDM010000069.1, forward strand.
CACCGATCCCGACATTCCCCACGCGCACTTCGCGCGTCTCGCGTCGCTGGTAACGAAGAGGATTCGAACAATATTTCACTGCTCGTGAATTCTACGGCGCGCCCAGTCTGGCGCAATCATTCCCACTAACGCCCGGACTGCGCCGGCGTTGCCTTCGGCGCAAATCGCGGCGTATCGCGCCGCCCGCCGAACAAGTCCTGCACGTCGAAGAACGCGATGTAAACCATGAAGCCGATGATCAACACCGCGCAGCCGGTTTGCACCACTTCCAGCACGCGCATGTTTACTGGGCGACGCCGAATCGCCTCGATTAATGCGAGCACAATGTGACCGCCATCGAGCACCGGAATCGGCAGAAGATTAAGTAGCGCGAGATTGACGTTGAGAATCACGCTAAACCAAAGCGCCATGCGCCAGCCCTCCTTGCTCTCGAACATCATGTAATACACGCGCAACATCATGACTGGGCCGCTCATGTGTTGCAGTTTCACGTCGGATTTGCGCGAAGCGACTGCGCCCACCGTGTTAAAGATCGACATCATGCCGGCGCGAATTTGCTCGCCCGGCCGCGGATATTTCACCGCCATCTTGCCGTATTCGTCGAGGGTCAATCCGAAGTCGTCTTCCCATTGCAACCCGACCCGCGCGACTTTTTCGCCTTGCGGAATCTGCGGCGTCACTTTCACGTCGCGCCGCTCGCCTTTGCGCAAGATCGACATCGTGATCTCCTGGCCGCCGTGGCCTTTGACGTAATCAGAAACGGCCAGAGAACTTTTCGCGGATTGACCGTCCACGGTCACGACCACGTCGCCTTTCTGCAAACCGCCCTGCGCCGCCGGTCCATCGGCCACGACATAATTGACCGTCGGATTTCCGGGTTCGAACGGCACCGAAGTCTTCGTCTCGCCGCGCTCGAGTCCCAGCCGCAACGGCTCGTCCGGGTGATCGCGCACAAAATCCGCCACGCCGAGGATGTGATAAATCCGCTGATCGTTGATCGACGTGATCAAATCGTTAGGCCGCAAGCCCGCTTTCGCGGCCGGACTTCCCGGCTCGACTTTCGCGACCATCGGCGTTTCCGCCGGCACGATTCCGATCTCGCGAAATCCTTTGCGCATCCACGGCTTGGTTTCCGGGATGCTCGGCTTCGCTTCGATCGTCTGGCGCTCGCCTTGTCGATCTATCGCGATCGGGATGGTTTCGCCTTCGCTGCGCACGATTCGCCACGAAATACTTTCCTCACTCATCCCGCCGAAACGCGTGACCGGTTTTCCGTCGACCGCCAAAATCTTGTCGCCCGATTTCAATCCGGCATCGGCCGCAGGTGAATCCGGCAACACGTACCCGATTGTGGTGGTGGCTTCCGATTCGCTCACCGGCCGACCGATCGTCCAGATGATGACCGCGAAAACAATCGCGAGCAGAAAACTGAATAGCGGACCAGCGAAGGCGACGATGATTTTATCGAGCGCGGAAATCTTCGGCAGAGTGGCACGATCGAGATCGGCTTTGCCTTCTATGATATCCATCGGCGCGAGTTGCGGTAGCGCCACGAATCCGCCGAAGGGCAACGAACCTAACGAGTATTGCACGCCGTTGATCGTCTTTTTCCAAATCGGTTTCCCGAACCAGATCCCGAACTTCTCGATGAACAATCCCCGCCAGCGTGCTGCCAGGAAATGCCCGATCTCGTGCACGACGATGAGCAGATTAAAGAGGACCAGGACCTCGAGCAGGATGAAGATGACGCGCGCGGCGTGAGCAATCATAACGTGACGGTGATTTTACTTGCCGACGAGCCGGCGCGCTTCCTCGCGCGCCCATTGGTCGGCCCGCAATATTGCATCGAGATCGGGGTGCGCAACGCTGGTATGGCGATTCATCACTTCTTCGACCGTCTGCCAGATCTGCGGAAAAGGTACATGTCGATCTAAGAATGCGGCCACAGCGATCTCGTTGGCCGCGTTAAGCACAGCAGGCAAAGTGCCGCCGACGTCGCCGGCTTTCCGCGCCAGATTTAGCGCCGGAAAATCATCGTAGCGCGGAATCTCGAATTCCAATTTGCTCACCTTCGCGAAATCGAGCGGCGGCAGTGAATTCGGCACCCGGTCCGGCCAGGTCACTGCGTACTGAATCGGGAAACACATGTCCGAGTAACTTAATTGCGCCAGGGTTGAGCCATCCGCGAATTCCACCATCGAATGCACGATGCTCTGCGGATGAATCACCACTTCGACGCGCTTCATCTCCACGCCGAAGAGCCAATGCGCTTCGATCATCTCGAGGCCTTTATTAAATAGAGTCGCGGAGTCGACCGTGATCTTCGGGCCCATGTTCCAAGTCGGATGCTTCAGCGCCTGCTCCACCGTAACATCGACAAGTTGATCTGCCGGCGTCGCGCGAAACGGTCCGCCCGACGCTGTGAGGATAATCCGGCGCACTTCCGACGCGCGTCCATCGAGACATTGAAAGATCGCGTTGTGTTCGGAATCAACCGGCAGCACGTGCAAATTTTTCGCGCGCGCCTCCCGCACGACGATCTCACCCGCCATCACCAGAATTTCCTTGCTCGCAACCGCGAGATCTTTTCCCGCTTCGATCGCGGCCAATGCCGGCCGCAATCCGCCCGTGCCGACAATCGCGATGAGGACCATGTCGGCTTCCGCCAGTCGCGCGATTTCGCACAGACCCTCCTGGCCGGTGAAGATTTGCGGCTCGTACTCAAGCGCGCCACGCAAGATGTCGATCTTGTCTTCATCGACCAGACACACCGCGTTCGCGCGCGTCTTGTTCGCAGCCGCCGCCAGCTTCTCCGCGTTGCTGTGCGCAGCGACGCCGACAATCTGCATCCGCTCCGGAATGTCATGCGCGACCTTGAGCGCGCTGTCGCCGATTGATCCTGTCGCGCCCAGCACGACGACGCGTTTACGTTTCATCTTTCGACAGAATGAACAGAATTAACAAAATATCTCAGAACGAGACTTCTTCGGCCTGCTTCGGAAGTCGCAATTTCTTCTTAAACTCCAAGCGCGCCGCGCCGAAGTTCAAAAGCACGCCTTCATCAAGGCCGGTCGCAACCAGATAGTTTACGAGCTGAACTTCATGCACCTTTGCGATCGCCAGGCCGGCTTTTAATTCAACGATCGTCGAATCATTTACCAAAATGTCCGCCGTAAATGCGCCCACGATTTGTCCATCATCGCGGACGGTTATTGCTCTTTCGGCTTCCGCTTTGATTCCGAGCTTCCGCAGCTCCCAAATGAGCGCGTTTTGATAAACCGATTCCAAAAATCCCGGGCCAAGAGTCGAATGAACTTTCATGGCGGCGCCGATGATCTGGCCGCAGATGTCGAAGGTTTTCGCCTCCTCCTCTTCCATTCTGATAATTTTGTTCATTCTGTCAGAAACTCTTTACGGCACGCGAAGCACAAGTCGCAGATAGAAAAACAACAGCGGCGCGGTAAAAAGCAAGCTGTCGATGAGATCGAGCGCGCCGCCGATTCCCGGCAGGAAATTTCCGGAATCTTTCGCGCCCGTGCTGCGTTTTATGATCGATTCAGCGAGATCGCCGATGACCGCGGCGAACCCGAGCATGAGCCCGAGAATGACGGCATGCGTCGAGGTCAGCACCGATAAATGTCCCGGCATTAATTTATATAAACCCCAGCTCGCCAGTAGCGACAACGCCAGCGCGCCGCAAAAACCTTCCCACGTTTTCTTCGGGCTGATGTGCGGAATCATTTGATGTTTGCCGATAAGGCTGCCGACCAGATACGCGCCCATGTCGCTGAATTTCGTGACCGCGATTAGATACAAACAATAAAACTGACCGGTGACCGCGCCGGTGCTCGAGCGCGGCATAAGATAAACAATCTTAGTCGTAAAATTGAAGAGCCAGACCACGTAGAGCAGACCGAACAGCGTGTAAGCCATCGCTTGCAGCGGCTCCGCTTCGCGCAACGGTCCGAACAATTGTCGCGTAAACATGGTCAGCAAGAAAAGCAGCAGCACCGCGATCTCGAAATCGTAGGAACGCGCCGGCCCCATTTTGCCGAAGTAATAAAAACTGCCGATGAGCATGATCGCGCCGCAAATCATTCCGACGATCTTGAAATTCGGCAGGCCTTTTGCGTCGAGCATGGTGTAAAACTCAAGCAGCGCGACCATTCCGAACACGCCGATCAATCCCGAAAACGCGAGCTCGTGACCGGACAAAGCGATGACGAGCAAGACCGACCACAGCACGACCGTGCTGAGAAATCGCGAAATAAATGTCGTCCGCGCGGTGACCGGTTTGGGCGGAGTCTGCTCAACGGTCGCGGGCATGCGGTCTAATCTTTCTGAGCGAAAAGAATTTTGTCCACAGATTACGCAGATTTCCGCAGATTAATTTCCGATTCGGTTTCACGAATCTGTGTGAATCTGCGAAATCTGTGGATAACATTCTTCCCGTGCCGAAAACGATGAAAGCGATCGTGAAAAGCAAAGCCGAGCCCGGGCTTTGGCTCGCCGACGTTCCCATTCCGCAAGTGGAAGGCGAAGATGTCCTGATTCGCATTCTCAAGACTTCGGTCTGCGGCACCGACGTCCACATTTATAATTGGGACGCGTGGTCGCAGAAAACGATCCCCGTGCCGATGACCATCGGCCATGAATTCGTGGGGATTGTCGATCTTGTCGGAGATCGCGTGAAAGGTTTTGCCAAAGGCGATCTCGTTACCGGCGAAGGCCACATCACCTGCGGACATTGCCGGAATTGTCTGGCCGGTCGCCGCCATCTTTGCCCGAACACCCAAGGCGTCGGCGTAAATCGCAACGGCGCCTGGGCCGAATACGTTTCGATCCCGCAATCGAATGTCTGGCATGCCGATCCCTCCATTCCGCTCGATGTCCTTTCCTGTTTCGATCCGTTAGGCAACGCCGTTCACACCGCGCTTTCCTTCGATCTCGTCGGCGAAGACGTGCTCATCACCGGCGCGGGACCGATCGGTTTGATGGCCATCCCGATTTGCAAAAAAGCCGGCGCGCGTCACGTCGTCATTACCGATGTGAATCCGTATCGTCTCGATCTCGCGCGGAAACTACATGTCGATCTTGCACTGAATGTCCGCACCGAAAAACTGACCGACGCGATGCAAAAACTCGGGATGAAAGAGGGATTCGACGTCACCCTGGAAATGTCCGGCAATCCGAAAGCGTTCGACGACATCCTGCCGAATATGTTTCACGGCGGAAAGATCGCCTTGTTAGGCATCATGCCCGGCAGCGCCGCGATCGATTGGAACGCCGTCGTCTTCAGCGCGCTCACCATCAAAGGAATCTACGGCCGCGAGATGTACGAAACGTGGTACAAGATGACCGCAATGATTCAAAGCGGCCTCGACATCTCGCCAGTCATCACCCACCGCTTTCCCTACACCCAATTCGACGAAGCGATCCAGCTGATGAAATCCGGCAACTCCGGAAAGATCGTCCTCGATTGGAGCGAGTTGTCATCCTGAACAAAGTCAAAGGAATTACTCTTCGAATAGACATCCGCAGGATTGTTTGATGAATAATTCGCGCTAAGATCGACATATGAGCGCAGTTGAAGTGATCGCAGAAATCAAAGCTCTTCCTCCGGAGGAGCGCGATCGAGTGATCGAGTTTCTCGTGTCCGATCAAGAGCTACGAGCAGATTTACAGGACAGCTTATTGCTTGAAGCGCGGCGTGATGAACCGAGTCGTCCATTGGACACGGTTCTTCGCGACTTGAACAAGTGAGATGGACCGTCGAAGTCCAACGCCCGGCAGAAAAGGAGTTAGTCGCTCTTCCTCCTGATGTTCGCGAGCGGATCGCGAAGACGCTGCTCGGCTTGAAAGA
>JBDUDM010000165.1:0-3080 GCA_040002925.1 Spartobacteria bacterium
GCGCTCGGCCGATCCGCCAAAACATTAAGCGGAGGCGAATCGCAACGCATTCGATTGGCCGCGCAGCTCGGTTCGAATCTGCGCGGCGTGCTTTACGTTCTCGACGAGCCAACCATCGGATTGCATTCGCGCGATAATTTGCGGCTGCTCGATACGCTGACGGCGTTGCGCGAAAAAGGAAACTCGCTCGTCATCGTCGAGCACGATGAGGAAACGATGCGGCGCGCAGATCACATTGTCGATCTTGGCCCGCGCGCGGGAATTCACGGGGGCGAGGTGGTGGCGACCGGCACGTTGCGCGACATTGAGCGGTCAAAGAATTCCGAAACGGGCCGGTGTTTGAAATCGCCGCTGTCTCACCCAATTCGAAAATCGCGTCGCAGCCTAACGGATGTCGAACAGTGGATCGACATCCGCGGCGCGCAGGCGAACAATTTGAAAAATGTCGATGTTCGTTTCCCGATCGGCCGGCTGTCGGTCATCAGCGGCATTTCCGGTTCAGGCAAATCGACATTGATGCACGAGGTTCTTTGGCCGGCGGTGCGCGATGAATTGGAAGAGAAGAAACACGCGAGCGACAGTCATTTGTTCAAGCAAGTCACCGGCATCAGCGACATTGAAGCGGCCTACGAAGTCGACCAATCGCCCATCGGCAAAACGTCGCGCTCGACCCCGGGCACCTATATCAAAGTCTTCGACGAGATTCGCAATCTCTATGCGCAATTGCCGGTTTCGCGCATGCGTGGTTATTCCGCGAGCCGGTTCTCGTTCAATGCCGAAGGCGGACGTTGCGAAGCATGCAAAGGCCAGGGCGTGATCAAACTGGAGATGAGTTTTCTGCCGAGCAGTTATGTGCCGTGTGAAGATTGCGGGGAAAAACGTTACAACGCGCAGACGCTCGAAGTTCTCTACAACAACAAATCAATCGGCGACGTGATGGCGATGACGATCGAAGAAGCGGCCGAATTTTTCTCGGCCTATCAAAAGATCGGGCGGCCGCTTTCCTTGTTGGTCGATACCGGGCTCGGTTATCTCAAACTCGGCCAGCCGAGTCCGACGTTGAGCGGCGGCGAAGCGCAACGTTTGAAACTCGTTACGCAGTTGAAACGCGGCATTGGTCGCGCGCAAAACGAGCGCATTCGCAAAATGCGCAAGCCGGGGACGACGTTGTATTTGCTGGAGGAGCCGACCATCGGATTGCACATGGCCGATGTGGAATTGCTGTTGAAAGTGCTGCATCGCCTCGTCGATGAAGGCAACACCGTTATCGTGATCGAGCACAACCTCAGTGTTATTGCCGAGGCAGATTATCTTGTCGATCTTGGCCCGGAAGCGGGCGCGGAAGGCGGGCAGATCGTCGCGTTCGGCACACCCGAAGAAGTGGCGAAGAATCGAATCAGTCGCACCGCGCCGTTTTTGCGCGATGTGCTGAAGCCAATAGAACGAGCGTAGCGTTTGTATTGCTGGTCGCGCGAAGATCGCTAACATCGCCCGCACCGATGCTCGCCTACTATGTCCACGATCTCGACCCATTCATTTTCCACATCACGGAAAATATCGGGCCACGTTGGTATGGACTCTCCTACGTCCTCGGATTTTTCGCGGCCTTCGTTTTATACACCTGGGAATCGAGACGCGGTTATGCCGATCTGCCGGAAGCGCGCGTCGGGGATTTGATCACCGGCATCGCGCTTTTCGGCGTCATCATCGGCGGACGGCTCGGCTACGTTCTATTCTACAAGCCGCACATGTTGCTAGAGCCGATGTCGATCTTTCGCGTGTGGGAAGGGGGCATGGCAAGCCACGGCGCCATGCTCGGCATTCTCGCCTTCACTTGTTACTACGCCTGGCGGCACAAAGTTTCGTGGCTGAATCTCGGCGACAACGTCGCTCCCGCCGTGCCGATCGGTTTATTTTTCGGACGCTGCGCGAATTTCATCAACGGCGAACTCTACGGTCGCGTGACGAATGTGTCGTGGGCGATGCAATTCCCGAAGGAGCTGATCGACCATCCGGCGGACGCAGAACGCGCGATCGCCGCGTGTTCGAAGATCGATCCGACGTTGGTCACGCCCGAGGCGATCGTCGCCGCGGTACATCGACAACCGCAGGTGAAAGAAGCGTTGCGCTCGATTCTGGCGCCGCGTCATCCGTCGCAGCTCTACGAAGCGTTTTTCGAAGGCATCGTGCTGTTCGGCATCCTTTGGTTCGCGCGCACACGTCTGCGCCAGCCTAACGGCGTCCTAATGGGGCTTTTCTTTTTTTGCTACGCCGTCTTTCGCATCGTCATCGAGAATTTCCGCGAACCGGATGCCGCGCTTATCGCCGGATTCACGCGCGGCCAGTTCCTTTCCTTTTTCATTCTCGCCATCGGGATCGCCTTCATTGTCGCTGCGAAATTGCGGCCGACGTTTCCGAAGAAGATGTCGATCTAACGATTCCGTCCAAAAGTCGCTTTCGTTTTTGTCGGAATCCGTTATTACTTAGCTCGGTGATGCACGGATGTTCTTCCCCGAACTGCTAGCGGCCGGCGGTCTTCTTTTCGCTTTCGAACACGCCACCATTGCCGGCAAGATCGTTCTGGGTCTGCTTGCGATCGGTTCGATTTTCAGCTGGTCGGTCATGATCACGAAACTTCGCGTGATCCAATTCGCACGAAAACAAAACGCGCGCTTCCTCGAGGCCTTCCGGCAAGATCGACAACCACTGCGTTTGTTTGAGAAGAACGCGCGCTTCAACGGCTCGCCTAACTTCAATGTTTATCGTGCCGGTTGCCGCGAGATGACATTCCATCTCCTCGGCTCGGCCGAAGTCGACGAAACATTTCGCGCGCGGATGGAGATCGCCGACAAAATCTCTCCGGCGCAAATGGGGGCGGTCAACGCCGCCATGGAACGCGCCGTCGGTGAAACCGCGCTCGAGCTTGAATCACAAATGATTTTGCTGGCTACGGCTGTGAGCGGTTCGCCATTTCTCGGTTTGTTAGGCACAGTCTGGGGCGTGATGGACGCGTTCACCGGCGTGGCCGAAGCCGGTACCGCCAGTCTCGGCGCGATGGCGCCCGGCGTTTCCGGCGCGCT
>JBDUDM010000070.1:0-10287 GCA_040002925.1 Spartobacteria bacterium
TTCGCGGCCACGGTATCGGCGATTTGAAACTGCCGTTTAGTCTTTTTCTGGCGCTGCGCTATCTAAAACCAAAGCGCACGTTTCTTTCCATCATCACGCTGATCTCGGTCCTCGGCGTCACGTTGGGCGTGACGGTTTTGATTCTCGTGATCGCGGTGATGACTGGATTCGATCGCGAGCTGCGGCAAAAAGTCATCGACTTCGATGCGCACATTCTCGTGACAACCGACGATGTGTTGCGCGATTGGCGCACACTTAAAACGAAGATCGACAACACCCCCGGAGTGGTCGCGACTGCGCCTTACGTGCAAGGGCCAGTCATCGTCGAATTTCAAAATCGCCGACTCGCTCCGATGATCCGCGGAATCGATGTGGCCGAGGAAGAAAAGGTGATTCCGATTCACAAGTTCGTGAAGCAAGGCGTGTTCAATCTCGAAGGCGATTCCACCGTTCTCGGGATCGAGCTTGCGCGGAAGTTGCACGTGACCATCGGCGACAAGCTGGTCGTTTATTCGCCGGGAAATCTCGGACAAATTCTCGATGGAATTAAGAAGCTGGAGAATTCGCAGGGCGATGAGGAGAAACAGGCGATCGGGCAATTGCGCGATGTGATTCTGCCGAAGGAACTCACCGTCACCGGCATCTACGAAACCGGACATTACCTGCACGACTCCGAGTTCATGCTCGTCCCCATCTACATCGGCCAGGAACTTTATGGGCTCGGCGATGCGCTCCATGGCATCACCATTCGCACCGACAATCCCTACAGCGCCGAGCGCGTGAAAGGATTGATCGACCCGCTGCTCGAGCCGCCGGAGTTCGCGCAAACTTGGATCGACATGAACAAACAATTCTTCGAAGCGGTGCGGCTCGAGCGCACCGTGATGTTCTTTTTGCTCTTCTTCATCGTCGTCGTCGCCGCGTTCGGCATCATGAGCACGCTCATCACCGTGACCGTGCAAAAGCGGCGCGAGATCGGAATCGTGAAAGCACTCGGCGCGAACTTGTCTCAAATCATTTGGATTTTTCTCGGGCAAGGCACAATCGTCGGACTCTTCGGCACGCTCACTGGTCTCGGCTGCGGCATGATGCTGATTCGTTACCGGAACGAATTCAGCCGCTGGCTCGCTTCGACCTTGCACATCGAGATTTTCCCGCGCGAAGTTTACCAGTTTTCCGAAATCCCGGCGCAAGTCGTGCCGCAAGATGTCTGGATCATTTGCATCGCGGCGTTTCTCGTTTGCTCGATCGCGGCGCTTATCCCCGCCTATTTCGCGGCACGGCTCGATCCGGTGAAGGCGCTGCGCTACGAATAATCAGCGCGCAAGATCGACATCTTCATTCGCGCGCGTTGCGCGATTGCGCGCGAAGGGATTGAAGTTCGTGTCGCGATCAAAAACGTCGATGCCTTCCGCGCGTTTGAGTTTATTCACGATCAAATAGGTCATCGGTGTGAGCGCGATCTCGTAAATGACCTTGGCCAGATAGCCGGAAATCATGAGACTGAAAATGACCGACCACGATTTCCATCCGACGAACGCGATGAAGATCACGGTCGCGGTGTCGACGAATTGGCCGGTGATGGTTGATCCGACGAAACGCGTCCAAAGCCATCGGCCATTCGTCCAGAGTTTCATTTTGGCGAGCGTGTAAGAATTCGTGAATTCGCCCGCCCAAAACGCGATGAGACTCGCCGCCACAAAACGCGGGACAACATAGAAGACTGATTCGAAGGCCGACTGATTGCCAAATTCAGGGGCCGATGGAAACCAGGTCACAAACACGCCCACCACAGTCAGTAGGATGTTGGCAAAAAACGCGATCCAGATGGCGCGACGCGCTGCGCCGTAACCGTAAACTTCGGTGAAGATATCAGCGAAAATGTAGGTGAGCGGGAAGAGCAATTGCGCGCCGCTCACCCGCGCCAATGGAATAAACGGAATGATGCAGATTTTTTGCCCGACCAAGTTCGAGATTAGCAAGATCACGACGAAGATGTGAACGAGCAAATCGTAATAACGAAAACTGCTTAGCCGCGTATCACGCGAAGTGAGTCGACGAATCACATGTCGATCTTAGCCGCCATGCTCGCGGAGAAAAGATGTTCGTCCACAGATTTCGCAGATTTACTGCAGACCGACTCAGCCTCTTAAATCTGCGCAATCTGTGGACTACTCCTCCCCGTCAAAGTAATCGGTCTCCTGCGCTTTCACGATCACTTCCTCCAATCCTTCCTTGTAAACGGCGAACTTGCCGCTGTCGGGATAGAAACAGGAATCGCCCAGCGGATTATCCGCGATGACGTAGTAAACGAAATCTTCCTCGCCCGCGTTGCTAAGCTGATGCGCTTCGCCCGGCGGAAAGAAAAACGCGTCGCCCGCTTCCACTTCCATCTTCCCATCCTTATCGCGAACACTGCCGTGTCCCGAGACGACAAGATAAAATTCCGACTCCGACGAATGCGAATGATAAGGACAATACGTTTTGCCTTTCAGAACCCGAATCAGCGCGAGATCGAATGGATGCCGTTTGGCTAGATCAAGCGAAGTTGGATCGCGACCAAGCGCGACCGAAATATCCTTTGAGGTGCGGCCAAACTTTCCTTTCGGAGATTGCCGCTCGCTCTCTTTAATGTCTTTCAGGTTAACTTTTCGCATATCACAGCTCCCATTTCTTCGGCAGTTTCTGCTTCAATTTCTCCACCGGGGCGAAGAGGTCGCCCAATTTTTCTACGCGAGCGAGCGTCTTATCGGAGCGGAATTTTAGGAGATCGGCTTTTTTCTTTTTCAGACAGTTCTCCACTTCGTCCCAGGTGAGCGGCGTGGAAACAGTGGGCTCTTCCTTGGCCCGCAGCGAATAGACGCAGACGGTCGTTTTGTGTTCGTCGTTCTGGCTCCAATCGACCAACACCTTTCCTTTGCGAAGCGACTTCAACATTTTCGATACGACAAGATCGACATGTTCTCTTTCGAGATGTTCGGCCAGTGCGCGCGACAACGCTTTCGTTTGGTCAAAAGTCGCCGGCGCATTCAGCGGCACATAAACCTGCAAACCTTTTGAGCCGCTCGTTTTCAGGAAACTTTTCAGCTTCATCTCGCCTAACAAATCGCGCAGCCAAAGACCAACCTGACAGCATTGGACGATGTCGGCTGGCGCACCGGGATCGAGATCGAACACCATCACCGTGGGCTGCGACACCTTCTTTTTGCGCGCGAGCGAGGTGTGCAGTTCGAGATCAGCCAGATTCGCCGCCCAGACCAGCGTCGGGAGATCCTGCGCGAGACAATAATTCATCATGCGATTGCTGCCTTCGCTCCACACCTTCGCCGTCTTCACCCATTTCGGCCGATGCGACGGACAATTCTTTTCGTAGAAAAACATTCCGTCCACGCCATTCGGATAACGCTTCATCGTCAGCGGCCGATCCTGCACATGTGGTAAAAGCACCGGCGCGATACGGATGTAGTAATCGATCACCTGTCCTTTGGTGAATCCGACTTTCGGATACAGCACCTTATTCAGGTTCGAGACCGCGAGCTTCTTTCCCTCAACAATGAGTTCCGCTTTGACGCTCATCCTTAAGACTCACACAAAGTCCACAACGGGACACAAAGTTCTAACCCTTTCTTTCCGACCCTTGTGCCTTTGGTGGACGTTGTGTGAAAAAATCTTCACGCAAAAAATCTTTCCGGCGAAAGCACCGGCTGCGGCTGACAAATGCGCGCGACGCATTGTTCCCAGCTTTCGTGACCGCTCAGGATTTCGATTTCAACCCGCAGGAAATAAACCGGGACCTGCGGATCAGTCAGGCGAGGCATGCGCACTGCATCCTTCTCGGTCGTAACGACCATCTGCAAGTCGCGCCGCAGGCAACGCGTGATGAAGCTTTGCAGTTCCGCTTCCGTGTAGCGGTGATGATCGATGTAACGCTTGGCAAGATCGACATGTGCACCAAGACCCTTTAGCCCACCCTCAAAACTTTCCGGCGCGGCGATTCCGCAGATGGAGCCGATGTAAGTGTCGCGCAATCGCTCGAGTGGCACTTGTTCGCCGGTCACAAAATTTTGCAGGTAAAGCGGACGATGCGCGCACTCGATGATCTCAGCGGTGCGATTATAGCGACGAATGCGTTCAATCAAGGCATCGTTAGGCTCGCTTGTGCTTTTGGTGATGAAGATGTAACTGGCGCGGCGGAGATTTCGCGGTGGCTCGCGCAAGGTTCCGCGCGGCAGCAAAAATTCGTTCCCGAATGGCGCTTGTCGATCTATTAGCACGATGTCGAGCCGGTGTTTCAAATGCAGATATTGCAACCCGTCGTCGAGCAAGAGCGTATCGACTTTCCAATTATCGATCGCGAACAAGCCGCTTTTCACCCGGTCCTTATCCACCAGCACGATCACGTCCTTCAAACTGTGCGCGAGCATGTAAGGCTCGTCGCCGGCCGTTAACGAATCGAGCAGCAACGATTTTCCATCCGACACCACGCGTGGAGGATCGACATGTTCATTTCGCCAACGATCGAGCCACGTCCGCTTCGTCGGCCGCGGCACGCTTTTGTAACCGCGGCTCAGGATCGCGACGCGGCGTCCGCCGGTCTGTAAAGCGCGCGCGAATTTTTCGACGATCGGTGTCTTGCCCGTTCCGCCGACGGTGAGATTGCCGATGCTGATGACGAGGCAACCGAGCGCGCGTTCCCGGAAAATGCGTTTGCGATAAAGATAAAGGCGCAGTTGCACGATGCCCTCGTAGATGAACGAAAGGCCGTAGAGAATTCCGCGCAGCAATCCAGCGCGAAAGCCGTGACGGTGCCCGAGCACAACGTCGATGCCGAACTGCTCGAGGTTCTCGAGTCTACGTCCCATGGATTTGCACGCCGTGATTATCGGCGGTGGTGATGACGACGCGAGTCGATGTCGATCTTCCGCGTTGCATGGCCGCGGCTACACGATGTCGATCTTGCAACGTGATAGCGCAGATGGTGGAACCGCTTCCGCTGAGAAACGCGCCGAACGCGCCAGCTTTTTCGGCAGCGAGAATCACACGCGGCAGAAACGGAATAAGCTTGGTGCGAAATGGCTGATGTAATTGATCGGCGAATGCGCCGCGCAGGTTTTCATATTGTCGCGAAGCGAACGCGGCGGTGATCGCGCAAGCTTTGCCGCAGCTTTCCACCGCGGCTTTGCGCGAGATTTTCGATGGCAAAACTTTTCGCGAGGCCGGGGTTTTGATTTCGAAGTCGGGAATCAAGAGCACAAAATATAGCCGCGGCGAAACTTCGAAACGTTGAAAGGTAGGGCGAGCGTCCCGCTTGCCGGACGCAAGCGAGACGCTTGCGCCACTCTTTGCCACGGCAAAACCTCCGAAAGATGCGGGCGCGGCATTATCGGGATGTCCTTCCAGCTCGGCGCATAAATGGAAGATCGACAATCGATCGAGCGGGCGTTCGCAAAGTTCGTTAAGTCCGTGCAACACTCCGAGACGCACGGTGACGCTGCTGCCGAGCCCGCGCGATTGCGGAACGTTTCCGGAAATTTCGCACGAGAATGCAAACGCACGCTTACGAGAATGTTTGAAGAACAAGCGCGCAGCTTCGTCCACTATGCGCGGCAAACGCTGTTTTCTATCGGCCCGCGCAATCTTCACGGTATTGTAAATGCGCAACGCAACGCCCAGGCAATCGAAGCCGGGACCGAGATTGGAAGTGCTGGCCGGAACGCGAACGATGACTTTATCCATGGATCAACCCGTGCGAATTGAACTTCGCACATTGCCCGCGCGTCGATAAGAATTTGCCGCGAATCATGAATCAGAAATCGGAATGGATCGACAGCACGCTGATGCAGGCGTTCGAAGCCGAAGGCACGGACGCGCATCGGCTTTGCACGATTGACGAGGGCTGGGTCGAGCGCTTCGGGCGCGACATTCTGATCTCGTACAAAACGGCGCCGATTCGCGAACGCTTCATCCTCGAGCTTTATTTTTGGCGGACGTCTGTCGGTTACGCGCACGGCCGCGTGTTTTCGCGGCATCTTCCGATCAAGAACGAAGAGCGGGCGAAGCCGCATCTGATGTTCGGCGAAGAGGAAGTGAATCTGCAAACGGTTGCGAGCGAATTGCAGCTCAAATACGGGATCGACTTCGAGGCGGGATATTCGGTGGGGTTGTTTGTCGATCAACGAGAGAACCGGCGTTTCATTCGGAAAGTGCAGCCGAAACGCATGCTCAATTGTTTCGCTTACACTTGTGCATTTTCCGTGACGGCGGCCGCGGCCGGCGCGCAGACCGTCAATGTCGATCTTTCTAAAAAATCGCTCGCGCGCGGCAAAGGAAACTTTGCGCTGAACAGTCTGCCGACCAACGACCACAAATTTATCGCGGACGATGTGATGTCGATCTTGCCGCGGCTGGCGCGCAAAGGCGAAAAGTTCGACATGATTATTCTCGATCCGCCGACATTCTCGCGCTCGCATCGCGGCAAGGTTTTCAATGTGGAGCGCGATTACGAAGCCTTATTGCTTGCGGCGATGGAGGTGGCGGATCGCGATTGCCACATTCTCCTTTCCACGAATTTTTCGAGCCTGCGCGAGAAAGGACTCGAGGTGATGGCGCGGTATTGTTTGAAGATGACGCGACGCGCGGCCAAGTTTCATCGCGAGCCGGCGCCGCGGGAATTTCCCCCGGCTACCGCGGCGAGCACGATTTGGATGACATTGCGTTGACCAAAAACCAACGCAAGCGACGTTGTAATACGATTCTAAAAATATGAACGAACGATTAGATGGAACTTCCGAGGACATCGTGGTCCGCGGCTATAATTATACGAGAGAGCACGCCGACGAGATGGTGCGGCAGGTCGAGAGCTACGTGCGCGAGAATCCCGGCCAGGCGATGGTGTATGCGTTTGTCGCCGGTTACATTTTGAACCGGTTGCCGGTCGGCGGGATGATGCGAGGGCTTTTGAAATTGTCGATCTTCGGGCTCAAGCCTGCGCTGTTGCTTTACGGCGCGTCGAAGGCCTACGAAGCGACACAGGACGAATAGTGGCACGCGCTTCCAGCGCGTGATCATCGACGAGATGTCGATGATACTAATCCAGCGTGAAGCCGACCTTCACCGTCACCTGCCAGTGGCCAATCTTGTCGTCTTCGATATGGCCGCGCGTTTCGGTCACTTCGAACCAACGCATGTTGCGAATGGTTTTCCCGGCGCGCGCTAACGCATTCTTCACCGCCGCCTCGATTCCGTCCGGCGACGAACCGACCAACTCGATCTTTTTGTAAATGTGCTCGCTCATGCGGTCACTTGTCGGCGACGCGTTTTGACAAAACAACCCAAATTGCTGCGAAGTTTCCATTGAGCGGGTTCATCTCGATGGGTAGCGTGCTTTCCCCCGGGCTTTTTGACCCCAGTCAAAGTGATGAATTCAAAGACGGCAGAGTTGCTCCTGATTTGCCTCGCGGCCCTCGGGCCGGTTAATGGTCTTGTCGCCGAACAGCTAAATGAAGGCGAGTGGCTATCAGGTAAAATTCATTACGAGCTGCGAACTCTGCCCGATGACGCGAAGGAAATTTGGCTATTCGCAAAGGAGGATAAATCGGATTCGACTAAGCTTTGCGAAACCGAAGGATGGGGAAATCTGGAGATGCATTTTTCTCCCGATGATATCTGGATCATCGTCCAGGACCGCGGGGTCAGCCTGGGCGTTCGGTGTCGCATGTTTCACATTGAAACGGGCCTGCATTACCGCGAAATCAAAAAGCCCAACCTCAATAGTGAAGCGGAAAAGTTAGCGCTGAAACGAGCGGGGCTTCCCGCTAAAGAAATATCGGATCATCTCTATGTGTACTGTCTCGCATGGTCGGGCGATTCAAAAATGGTGCTTATCAAGAGCAGAGGCAGAGGCCGAATCGGAAAAGAATGGGTGAGCTTCGTCTGGATAGGAATCTATCATGTCCAAGACGGACGATTTTCTTTCGATCTGGCAGAGTTCGATCGCTCCGCGGTCGATAAGGGGCCGCTAGAAACACAATAAGTTTCCGTTGAGCGGGTTCACCGCGATAGGTAGCCTCTTTCAGCTGGTGTTTGAATGAAGATCGACAATAACAACATCGAATCGCACTTGATCGAGAAGCGCGTCTTCAAGCCGGCGAAAGATTTCGCGAAGGCAGCGCGGATTAAATCGCTTGAGCAATATCGGCGGATGTATCGCGAGTCGATCAAAGCGCCGGACAAGTTTTGGGCACGCGAAGCGAAAGAGCTGACCTGGCGCGCGCCGTGGAAAAAAGTTCTGCAATGGAAGGCGCCGTTCGCGAAATGGTTTGTCGGCGGCAAGCTCAACGTTTCCGAAAATTGCTTAGATCGACATCTCCTCACCCATCGGCGGAATAAGGCGGCGATCATTTGGGAAGGTGAACCGGGCGAACGGCGGACGCTGACCTATCAACAATTGCACAGTGAAGTTTGCCGTTTCGCGAATGTGCTGAAGCGAAACAAGATCGACAAGGGCGACCGCGTCATCATTTACATGCCGACGATTCCGGAGACGGCCATCGCCATGCTCGCGTGCGCGCGCATCGGCGCGGTGCACTCAGTCGTGTTCGGCGGATTCAGCGCGGATTCGATTCGCGATCGCATCGCCGACAGCGGCGCGACTGCCGTCATCACAGCGGATGGCGGTTATCGCCGCGGGGGAATTGTTCCGTTAAAGAAGACTGTCGATGATGCGTTACGCGGAGGCAAAGCGATCAAACGCGTGATCGTTTTCAAACGCGCCGGGAACGACATCCATATGGAAGAAGGTCGCGACGTCTGGTGGCATCGCGAAATGGAATATGTCGATCTTGCATGCGAGCCGGTCGCGCTCGATAGCGAGCATCCGCTCTTCATTCTTTACACCAGCGGCTCGACCGGAAAGCCGAAGGGAATCCTGCACACGACCGGCGGCTACACCGTCGGCATTTACTCAACCACGAAATACGTCTTCGATATTCGCGAGGAAGATATTTACTGGTGCACGGCCGATGTCGGCTGGGTCACGGGGCATAGCTACGTCGTTTACGGTCCCCTCGCCTGCGGCGCGACGACGTTGATGTACGAAGGCGCGCCGAACTGGCCGGAGCCCGATCGCTTTTGGAAAATCATCGAGGAACATCGCGTCAACATTCTCTACACCGCGCCGACCGCGATCCGCTCGTTCATTCGCTGGGGCGACGATTGGGTAAAGAAGCACGATCTTTCGTCGCTGCGTTTGTTAGGCTCGGTCGGCGAGCCGATTAATCCGGAAGCGTGGATGTGGTATCACGAGAAAATCGGCGGCGGGCGTTGCCCGATTGTCGACACGTGGTGGCAAACGGAGACGGGAGCGATCATGATCACGCCGTTGCCGGGCGCGATCCCGACCAAGCCGGGCAGCGCGACGCTGCCCTTTTTCGGTGTCGATGCGGCGATTGTCGATGAAAGCGGCAATGAAGCCGGCGCGAATGCCGGCGGAAAGATGATTATCCGCAAACCATGGCCGTCGATGCTGCGGACGATTTACGGCGACGATAAGCGCTACCAGGAACAATACTGGAGCGAGTATCCGGGGAAATATTTCACCGGTGACGGCGCGCGGCGCGACAAGGATGGATATTTTTGGATCGTTGGGCGCATCGACGACGTCCTGAACGTGGCCGGCCATCGACTCGGCACGTCGGAAATCGAAAGCGCGCTCGTTAGTCATATCGATGTCGCGGAAGCGGCGGTGGTCGGGCGGCCGGACGAAATCAAAGGCCAGGGAGTTTGCGCGTTCGTTACGCTAAAAACGAATGTCGATCCTACCGATGCGTTAAAGAAGCAATTGCGGGAGCACGTTGGGAAACAGATTGGCGCGATCGCGAAACCGGACGAAGTGCGTTTCGCCGAAGCGCTGCCGAAAACGCGCAGCGGGAAAATTATGCGGCGATTGCTGAAAGAAATTGCCAGCGGCAAGACCGTGACGGGTGACACAACTACGCTGGAAGATTTCGGCGTTCTGGCGAAATTGAGCGCGGAAGAGTGATTTCCGTAAAGTAGATGTCGATCTTGTGAGCTTCATTCGAACAGGACTGCGCGAACTCGGGTTAAAGGTGCGCCGGCAACGGACGCGCCTGGCGTTGCGCCACGAAAAACGGTTGCTGCAAAAAACTGAGATCAATCTCGGCCGTGAAGGCACATCGCAGGCGGCGAATTTTCCGGAGCTGCGCAATGAGATTGTCGCGCTGAAAAAGCTCGAGCAGGAACAAAAGGAAGTGGCGTTGCGCATTTCGC
>JBDUDM010000071.1:0-10230 GCA_040002925.1 Spartobacteria bacterium
TATTTAGAGAAGCTCGCGCGCAGCTTTTCTTTCTTCGCTTCGCAATCCTCATTCAACCGACGGATCTCTAAGGCGAGCTGCTTCTCCAGCGATTCCGCTTCATCGGTGCTTCCGCCCATCCGCGCTTGGCCGATCTCGCCTTTCAGAAAAACTTCCCGCTCCGCGATCTTGGCTCTGAACGTCGAATCGATTTCCGCGAGCTGCTTTTTCTGTTCGTCGTTAAGCGAAACGCTCGGCTGATTCTTCTCCAGCCGTTCCATCGCTAGTTCGTAGGCAGACTTCATTGTCGATCTTGCAAGAAAACGGTCACGGATTGCGTTCACGAAATCAATTCCTAAGTTAAGCGCTTCCATGGCCGGACCAATCAAACTCATCAGCACCGATTTCGACGGCACCCTCGTCTGCCGCACCGGCGAGTCCGATTTTCTCGACCGCGACTGCATGGATTTCATCCGCGAATTGCAAAGCGATGGCGCGGTCTGGGCGATCAACACCGGTCGCTCGGTCGATCTTCTGGAATCCGGCCTAGCTGATTTCGCATTTCCATTCCATCCCGATTTCATTCTTACGAGCGAGCGCGACATCTTCCGTCCCGGCGCCAATGGATCAAAGTGGGAAGCGTTCGGCGACTGGAACGAACGCTGCGCGCGCGCCCATGCCGATCTTTATTCGTCCGCCGAGTCCGTCATGACCGAGGTGATCGATTTCGTAAAACAGAAAACGAAGGCGCGCATTATTCACGATGCCGAAGGTCCGGCCGGATTGATCGCGGTGGATGAGGAAGAAATGAGTCGCGTCACTGAATTCATCGAGCAGGCGCGCGTGAATCAGCCGAAGTTTCACTACCAGCGCAATACGGTTTACCTGCGCTTCTGCCACGCCGATTACCACAAAGGCGCGGCGTTGGCCGAGCTCGCTCGCAAGATCGAGATCTCACGCGAGAACATTTTCGCCGCGGGCGATCATCACAACGACATCTCGATGTTGGACGGCACCTTTGCCGCGATGCCGGCCTGTCCGTCGAATGCGATCGATGAGGTGAAAGAAGCCGTGCGCTCAGCCGGCGGTTACGTCGCGCAACGCCAACACGGCGCCGGCGTTCACGAAGCGCTCGAACACTTTTCAGGAGAGTGATTCATCCACAGATTTCGCAGATTTACACAGATTTTCTTCGAGAACAGTTCTTAATCTGCGAGGGAATTAGGGTTCTGTAATCTGTGGACGATTTTCTGTCCGCACCGCCAGCGCGATCGGCGCGTCGGCTTCGATCTTCCCGGCGAAGCGATTGGTCATGTAGGTCAGGAGCAGAACCCAAAATGTCAGCGCGAGGCTGAAGAGCGGAAATTGCAGCGGGTACGGCAGCGAGTAGATGATCGCCATCAACGGCCCCCACACCACCCACGTCGCGAGCAACGTCGGAACGATTTTGTCGCGGTAATGCTCCCAACTAAACGCGCGCTTCACCGACGCCCACGAGAAGCAGTCGTTTTTCCATTCGTAGACGAGCACTTCGCCCGGCGCGGCCAAAAAGGGATTGTAACCAAGTTGATCGACACAAATTTTCGCGAACACGACCGACGCGGTGACGACGTTGCCGAACCAAATCGCGTTGGCGCGGTACATAAGATCGACAAGGACGGCGTCGATGCCCCAGGTCGGCACCGTGAAGATGAGATTGCGGAAATTTTGCCGATGCAGTCGCCCCTTTTGAAAAAAGAAGATGAGAAATACCTCTGGCAAAATCGCGCCGGCCAAAATTCCTGCGCCGATAACGAATACGAGTCCGTGCGTTTCTTTGTAGTGGGCGAGTCGATCGAGCCAGATCGCAAACCGAGCGTTCGTGTAGTACGCTATCAGAATAGCCAACATCACTCCCTGCAGAATGAAACCGGGAATCGCGTTCGCCTTGGCCGCTTCCCAACCAACCGACCACGGCGTGCGCGCTTTCTGCATCGCCGCTGACATCGGTTATCCGCTCAGCGAAGCGGACTAGAAATGGACATTCGCGCCGGCCCCGCCCGGGCCCACATTTGGGCTCACCGCGCCTTCACCGGATACGCTTTCGCCCGGAACCGTGCCCCCGGGAGTTTGCGTCGCCGTTTCGCTTCTCGACGCGCAGCCGCCTAACAGCATCAACATTGCGAAGAGAAGGGCCGCGATCACTGCACCAGATTTCATGGCCGTGAACCTATGCACGATTCCGCTCCGCTCCAGTGCAAATCGAAGCCGCGATGATAAGTTCCCGGGTGCCCCCTGCCGGAAAGATCGACATCAAGTCGCTGCCTCTCGAAGAATTGCAGGCGCAGCTGCAAGCGCGCGGTGAGCATGCCTATCGCGCGGCGCAGATTACCGATTGGCTTTTTGCCAAACGGGTAACGTCCTTCGAGCAAATGTCGGATTTGCCCCAACGTCTGCGCGCGCAGCTCGCGGAAGAATTTTCTTTCGGCAAGATCGACATCGAGCGCGTGCTCGGTTCGCGCGACACCACCCGCAAATTTCTATTTCGATTGGACGACGGCAACCTGATCGAATCGGTTTTGATTCCGGCGTCGCCTGCGCTTTACGGCTCACGCTCGGATCGACGGACGATTTGCGTCTCCACGCAAGTTGGCTGTGCTTACGGCTGCAAATTTTGCGCGAGTGGACTCGAAGGTTTTTCGCGGAATCTGCGCGCGGAAGAAATTGTCGATCAAATCATCGCGATCGAGCGCGAGAGCGGCGACAAGATCGACAATATTGTTTTCATGGGCATGGGCGAACCGCTTGCGAACCTGGACAACTTGATGGGCGCGATTCAGATCATCAATGCGCCATGGGGCATCGGCATTGGTGCGCGGCGTATTACTGTTTCGACTAGCGGTCTCGCGCCGCAAATCAAAAAACTGGCCGAGCAGCCGCTGCAAATCCGGCTCGCCATTTCGTTGCATGGCTCCACCGACGCAGTGCGCGACCAGATCATGCCGATCAACCGCCGTTATAACATCGAGACGTTGCTGTCGGCTTGCGACTACTACGTCGCACGGAAGAAACAGCGGCTCACCTTCGAATACATTTTGATCGCAGGCGTGAACGATGCGGAGGAGCAGGCGCATTTGCTCGTGCGCCACGCGCAACGTCTGGGCGCGAAAGTGAATCTGATTCCATACAACACGGTGGACGGCCTAACGTGGTCGCGACCATCGCAAGATCGACAAGAGAAGTTCCTGTCGATCTTACGCACACGCGGTGTCGCAGCCACTCTTCGGCGCGAGAAAGGACACGATATCGACGCGGCGTGTGGTCAGTTGCGATTGCAAACGCAACGGAGCCAAGCGGAAAACCTTTTGCGCACGGTCTGAAGCTAGCTTTTAGTTTGCCCATGGCCGGCTACGAACATCAGCCCGAGCGCGCGTGGGATGAGTACGATTGGGAGCGCTTTCTTCAGCAGCAGGATCACAAAACCGAAAAGTACATGGAACTGCTGGAGAAATATCTGGACGATCCGCAGCGCGACGAAATCATCGCGCGCGAGATGGGTTGGACCCATTTGAGTGACTCCAAGGATTGGAGCGCGGAAGTCGATGCCTTAATGGACAAAGACGCCGACGAAGAAGATTTCGTGGAAAGCGATCCGGCAGGTCTTGCGGCCGAAGAATCGTTCGAAGATCACATCCTTTATCGCGCGGCTTTCGCACTCACGGTGTGGATCGACGAATTATTCGATCGCGAGCCGTCGCTGCAAAGCGAACCGGCAGCGGTGAAACTCGCGACCCAATCCGCCTTAGCCAGTGCGAAACTGGCGGCGGCGTTAAGCGACAGCGAGGTCGACGAAATCGGGATGACGATCGCCTATTTAAAGCGGGCGCTGAAAGCGATCACCACTTCGCTGGAAGGGGCGGCGCAGCTCTCGTCCGAAAAGCTTATTAGCGACAATCAATATTCCGTTCTGCTGCAGCGCCTTTTCCAGGTGCGCGACGGCATTATCACACTCATGGGTGAGTATCGCGGCGAATGGCGCCGCCGCTTCGGCTCCGAAGGCTTTCGGAGTTGAATGAAATAGCTCAGCCCCCGTCAAATATGGAAACGGAAGCGACTCCGGCTCAGCCCGATGTGTCGGATCCCGACCTGGTGAAGCGTTGCCAGGAAGGTGATACCGAGGCGTTTGACGAGTTGGTCACGCGATACCGGACAAGGATTTTTGGAATGATATACAACATGGTGCATAACGAGCAGGATGCCTGGGACCTGGCTCAGGACAGCTTTGTCAAAGCGTGGAAATCGATCGGACGCTTTCAAGGCAAGTCCTCGTTTTACACCTGGCTCTATCGCATCGTGATGAATGTGACGATCGATTGGCTGCGCAAGAAGCAGATCAAAGGCGCCGGCGCGGAGTTCGATGATGCCATTCAATTAAAGGAGATCGATCCGGCCGCGAAGACCGCCCCGAAAGCAGACGCGTTGCCCTACGAGCGCATGCAGCGCGGAGAAATCCGCGCCAAGATCGACAGTGCGATTGCCCAGCTTTCGCCCGAACATCGGGCCGTAATTTTGATGAAGGAAACCGAAGACATGCAATATCACGAGATCGCAGAAGCGCTCGGCTGCTCGATCGGAACGGTGATGTCGCGGTTGTTTTACGCGCGCAAAAAACTGCAGAATCTGTTGAGGGATGTTTATGAAAACGTTTGAGGAAAAATGGACCGCATGGCTGGATGGCCAACTCACCGGCAAAGAGCTGGTCGAGTTCGAAGATTCGTTGCCGGACCGCGCCGCTGCCGAAGCGGAAAAGCGCGACGCGAAGAAATTGGGCAGTCTTTTGAAACAGGAATTGGGCGTTTCGACATTTACGAATGCAGAATTCTTCAGTCACCAACTGAATGAGCGCATCGCTGCGGACGAAGCGGCGGAAGATCGACATGTGACAAGATCGACATGGTGGAGCTTGCCGCGTCTGGCGTGGGCTGGCGCCGCTTCTCTTGCCATGTTCGTGCTTTTCACCGTCGCTTTGATGCGGGACAAGAACCCGGCGGACCAATCGCAATATCTTTCGCAAATCCTCAACGCGCGGGTCGATCCGGCCTTGGGTCCTAACGCCACCATCACGATGTTCGAGTCGAAAGAGGCTCGCGTGACCGTGCTCTGGACGGAAGGGTTACAATCCCTGCCCTCGGATTTCGCCGCGAAATAGTCGTTAGCCATCATGCGCGTTTCGGTTCTCACCGTAGTTGCCGCGCTCATAATGGCTGTGACGCCGCCGGCTGGCGCCGCGGAAAAGGTCTGGAGCGGTCTGGTCATGGCCGAGAACTCGGACAATCCGCATAGCATTCCGACAGAGCTGGGGAGCCTGGAGAAAACGCTCAAGGAACTTTTCGGCTACAATCAATTCGAGGTCATCGGCGAGTCGAACAAAACGCTCAAGAGCGGCGATGAAGATTGGCTGGCCTCGAGTAAATATTTCTCGCTTCATGTCGACGCCCGCGGAATGAGCGCGAATGGCTACGAACTGAATCTGAAATTGTTTCAGGACAAGCAGCTGTTGCTCGAGACCGAAACCAAATTGAGCAAACGCAGCCCGCTCGTGATTAAAGGTCCGCAGGTGGGTAGCGGCCAGCTGTTGCTTGTGCTTGTGGTTCAGTAAGCGCCGCCATTTAATGGCGGCGATGCGATTGCCTTCCTTCTTTCTCTGGGCCGGATTTTTCATGATGTTGGCCACGAGCACGCAAGCGGCCGAAAAACCGTTCGACTTCGCCAGCACGCCGGGAAAGCTGCCGAAAAATGTGCGACCGACGGACTATTCGGTCCGCATCGTTCCTAACATCGACAAGTTGAACTTCACCGGCAGCGAGACGGTGAAAGTGAGCGTGCAAGAGCCCATCCGCGAAATCGTGCTCAACGTCCTCGATCTGGAAATCGCGAGCGTCTCGATAGACGACAAGCCATTGCCGAAAAGCGCAATCAAGATCGACAAGAAGGAAGAGTTGCTGCGCGTGGCGCTGATCGAAGAACTTCTGGCGGGCGATCACAGCATCGCGATCACGTTCAGCGGCAAGATCAATCAGCAGGGCCAGGGACTTTATTACATGCGCTATCAGGAGGAGGGAACGGGCGCGAAGAAAATTGCATTGGGAACACAATTCGAAGCGACGGACGCGCGCCGTTTTTTCCCGTGTTGGGATGAGCCGAGCTTCCGCGCGCGTTTTCAACTGACGGCGGTGGTGCCGGAAAATTGGCTGGCGGTTTCGAACATGCCGATTGAATCCGAGGCGAAGATCGACAATGGAAAAGAAGTTCGCTTCGCGGCTACGCCGTCGATGTCGAGCTATCTGAACGTGTTATGCGCCGGCGAGTTTGACCTCGTTGAAACGAACAGCAGCGGGGTGCGGATCCGCGTCATCACCACGAAAGGCAAATCGGAATGGGGCCGTTACGCGCTCGAGAGCTCCGCGAAAATTCTCGAATATTATAACGATTACTTCGGTGTTCCCTACCCGTTGCCGAAACTCGATCAGATCGCGATTCCCGGCGGATTCGGCGGCGCGATGGAAAACTGGGGCGGCATCACTTACTTCGAGAGCGTGTTGTTGTTCGATCCTGAAAAATCTTCGGATGACACGAAGCACGATATTTTTGCTGTGCTCGCCCATGAGATGGCACACATGTGGTTTGGCGATCTCGTCACCATGGCGTGGTGGGATAATCTTTGGCTGAACGAAGGATTCGCGTCGTGGATGGGAACGAAATGCACGGCGCATTTCAATCCGCAGTGGGAAGTCTGGTTGCGCAAAAATGTTCCGCGCAATCCCACTCGCCGCATCGGTATCAGCAAGGAACAGGCGATGGAAGGCGATGCAAGATCGACAACTCATCCAGTGCAGGTCCCGGTCGCGACCGAAGCCGAAGCGAACAGCATTTTCGACGACATCAGTTATCAGAAGGGGCAATCGGTCATTCGCATGCTCGAAAGTTTTCTGGGCGAAGAACCGTTCCGCGCCGGCATTCGCAACTACATGTCCGCGCACAAATATTCGAACTCGACCACGGTCGATCTCTGGAACTCGCTCGGCGAATCTTCGGGCAAACCGGTCAGCGGAATCGCGGCCGCATGGACGGAGCAACCGGGATTCCCAGTGGTAAAAGTGCGGCGGGACGGCGGCGACAAAGTTTCGCTCTCGCAGGAAAGGTTTGTGGTCAACACCACCAATCCGCGGCCTCTGGAGTGGAAGATCCCGTTGACCTATTTCGTGGTCGGCGCGGCGCCGCAAAGCCGTTTGATGACGGGCAAGATCGACAATCTCGAAAACATTCCGGCTGATCGCGCTTATAAAATAAACGTCGAGGGCGCGGGAAATTACCGGATCCAATACGATCCGGCATCGTGGGATTTGCTGATGAAATCTTTCGACGAATTGAAGATGCCGGAGCGCGTCAACTTGCTCAGCGACGCGTGGGCACTGGTGCAGGCCAACCGCACGCCGATTTCGCTTTATCTAGGCGCGGCCGAACGACTGCGAAATCCCACCGAGTTAGCCGAGCGCGAACAAATCATCAGCGTTTTCGATTATCTCAATCGTCTGCTCATCGGCGCGCCGGAGCGCGAGAAGTTCCAGGCTTATGCGCGCTCCATTCTACGTCCGAGCTTTGACGCGCTCGGTTGGGAGCCGAAAAAGGACGAGACGGCGAACGCCGCGAGTCTCCGTGCCAGTTTAATCGAAGCGCTGGGTGCTTTAGCTGATCCAGACATGATTGCCGGTTCCCGTGAACGTTTTCAGGTTTACCTGGCCGATCCAAAATCATTGCCGCCGGATCTTCGGCATCATCTTTTGGGAGTGGTGGGTCGCGCTGCGGATGATGCGACTTGGAACAAACTGCACGAGCTCGGCATGAAAACGACGAGCGCGGAAGAGAAACAAAATTACTACGATGCTCTAGCCTGCGCGAACGATCCGAAGCTGGTGAAAAAGACATTGCAAATCGCCCTAACGGATGAGCTGCCGACCAGTCGCGCCATTTTTCTCGTCGGCAAAGTGGCGCGTTGGAGCGGCCATCCCGAGCTAGTTTGGCAATTTGCCCAGGCGAACATGAAAGCGCTACTCGGAAAAGCGGACGCGCTCGCGATCAACAGTTACGCGCCCAGTTTATTTCTTTTCTTTTCCGATCGCGCGCGGGCCGACGAGCTCAAGAGTTACGCGAAGGCAAGTTTGCCAGCCACCGGCGCCAAGGATGTCGCGAAGGCCGTGGATGAAGTGGAATTCCGCGCTGAGTTTAAAGCGCGGCTAATTCCCCAGCTCCTGAGTTGGATCGAGCATCACCCCTCGACGAATTAATCGTCGCCGCGGGGTTACAAACTAGCCGAGTGCCCGCTCGCTGGCGTGAGCAACAAGCGCATCGGCATCATGGAAGAATCATGGAATCCGTGCTTTCGAAACAGCTCCTGCGAACGAAGCTCGGGCCGATCCGTTAACAACGTGATGCGCAGAAAGTTTTTTTGCTTCGCGAACTCCATCGCGTGATTGAGTAACATCGAGCCGTAGCCTTTGCCGCGCCATTGCTCGTGCACGACCAAATCTTCGAGCAGCATAACAAAGCCGCCCTCGGCCGTGCTGATCGTGAAAAGCAGATTAATCATCCCGACGATCGCGTTGTCGCGTCGCAACACGAAAACGCGCCCGCGATTCGGTTCCTCGAAGATTAAACGCAAACCGCGCAGCTGTTTGTCCTTGTTCGGGCGGAAATCGCTCTCGTGACTGAAAAGCTCACCGAGCAGAGCGGAAAGCTCATCCAAGTCGTGCTCCGTGGCGGGCTCGATGGCTACGGTAGCGTTCACGCTTCCTTATTTCAGAAAGATCGGGCAGAAGCAAATTGTCATTCCTATTATCGATGGCGCTTGAGGCTCTGATTGTCGATCTTGCGACGGACGAGTCCGTGCCAATGGCGGACTTGCGGCGCATTGACAAGCCGCCAGACCCTTTTACCGTAGGCGCTCCCCTTCCCCCCCACCGGGACCGAGATTATGAAACGCACTTTCCAGCCTTCAAAACGGACGCGCAAACGTCAGCACGGATTTCGCGCGCGCATGAAGACCAAAGCCGGTCGGGCCTGCCTCGCTCGCCGCCGTCAACGCGGTCGCAAGCGCCTCCTTCCGAAGGGCGCTGAGATTTCTTTCGCGCGTCACACCCAAGCCTAAGCGCGCTTTTTCCGCGCTGGCCTTGTTCGATCGACCGCGGCAAGATCGACATCTTAAATTTGCACCGCTAGCTCAATTGGCAGAGCAAGTGACTCTTAAGCTGTACTTCCACGAGGTATAGTGAGGCACGCTGCAGAATTAGCTACTTATTCCGGAGGCACGATCGTGGTGTGTCCTTGGCTACGCCCGCGCCGATGAGCAGGCTTGTTAGCAATGCCGGTGCGACGATTAACGCGGTCAATTCTTTTTCATTTGCGCTTAATGGTGCTTATAATAGCCAACGCCTTTGATGTCATTCCACGCGGTTGTTTGATGACAGAGGAAGCACTGGTTCACCTTTGCGTTTGGCTGTCCGCAAACGGCTTGATCGATCATCTTGAAATGCATCATGTAGTGACTCGGCGGCGCTTGATGACATTGCGCGCAGGACTGCGACGAGGGGGCCGGATGGCGGAACTCTGCGACCGTCCACTTTGAAGTGCTGTGGCATGATGCGCAGTCGGTCCCAAACAAGCCGACGTGCCGGTCCTTCGTTTGGTGGCAGGTGGCGCAATTCAGCAGCCTTTCTTCGGGCTTAAGGTGCGTGTTTTCGAGGTGGCTGCTGCCGCTTTGTTCCCCGAGCCATTGTTTGAGTTGTTTGGCTTGTGCAACGTCGGCGGCGCTCGCTTTGGCATCACTCTTCAAGCGCGTGAACGCAATCCGCGTGAGCGCCGTGTGATCCATCTTTGTGGTACGCGCGACGCGGCCCTGATGCTCGACATGACAGGCGACGCAGGAGCTGATCTCGGCGTGAAATGCGGTGGGCTGCCGTTGCAGGACGTGATTGTTGTTTGCGTGGCAGACGATGCAGTTCTGCGCTTCGATTCCTTTGCCCGCGCTGTGACACGCGGCGCAGTTGTTATCGAGAAACGCATGCGGCTGCGAGAGCTCCCCGGGACTAACGGCAAGCTCGACCGCCACTTGCGCGCGCTTGAAATGGAGGACGGCCAGCGTGGCCGCAACGATCGCGACCAGGATGAGCGCAGTGGAAAGGACGGGCTTGCTCATTGAAGCCAGCGCAGACCAAA
>JBDUDM010000166.1:0-3042 GCA_040002925.1 Spartobacteria bacterium
TCCAGTTGCCTAACGATGTTGATCTTGCCTTCCTCACCATTCACGGAACGTTCGGCGAAGACGGACAGATCCAACGGATTCTGGAACAGCGCGGGATTGCTTATACGGGCGACGGGGTGGATGAAAGCGAGATCGCGTTCGACAAGATTCGATCGAAAGAAAAATTTCGCGAGCACGGAGTGACGACGCCGGACTGGGAGGTCATCACAGTCGGCCAACGTCCGACCATCGCGCTGCCGATCGTGATTAAACCGCCGCAGCAAGGGTCGACGGTCGGCGTCTATATTATAAAGAGCGAAGGCGAGATTGATTCGGCTTTGGATGAGGTGGCGAAGTTCGGCCGGGAGTTGTTGGTCGAGAAGTTTGTTGCCGGGCGCGAACTGACGGTCGGGATTCTGGGTGAGCAAGCGTTTCCGATTCTCGAAATCATTCCGAAAGGCGGCTTCTACGATTTCACGAACAAGTATCCGTTTCTAAATCCGCAGGCGGGCGGCGCGGCGGAACACGTATGTCCGGCGAAGATCGACAAGGAGAAGTCGCGCGAGATCCAGGAACTGGCGCTGCGCGCGCATCGCGCGCTGGGCTTGCAGGTTTATTCGCGGGTCGATGTGCTTTTGCCTAACGACGGCGTGCCGACGGTCCTGGAAGCGAACACGATTCCCGGAATGACGGAAGCGAGTTTGTTGCCGGAAGGCGCGGCCGCGGCCGGCATTAACTATGTCGATCTTTGCCGGCGTATCATCGAGCTATCGCTCGCGCGAAAGGAGCGCTCCGGAAAATGAGAGCGCGTAAAACTTCCCGGCCGCGCAACAAACGCGTGTCGAACCCGCGGCAAAGACAGCAGCAACATTTGCTCGACGTGAAAGTGCGTTCGCGCACGGCGACGCAACATCGCAATCGCAAAGTGCTCGTGTTCACTTCGAAGATCGCGTTGGTCGTTGCGCTCGCGTTAGGCGCTTATGTCGGGATTCGCCAGGGCGCGAAACGATTCTTCTTCGACAATCCCGAGTATCGATTGACTACGATCGACGTGCAGACCGATGGCACGTTGCAACGCGAACGCGTGATGGAAGTGACCGCGTTGTGCGAAGGAGAAAACATTTTCCATGTCGATCTTGCGCACGTGCACGACCAGTTGCAGCAACTGCCGCAGGTGGATGAGGTGCAGGTGGTGCGGAAACTTCCGGGCGAGATCGATATCAGAATCACGGAGCGGAAGCCGATCGCGTGGATCACACCGGAAAAACAAATCGCCGATCCATTTTCGTCCGACGTCGCTTTTCTGGTGGACGCGCGCGGGGTTTTGATGAAAGAAAAGAAATTGTTGCCGGAATATCTGGGACTGCCGCTCATTTCGGGATGCACGAGCGAGTCGCTCGAAGCCGGGAAAGTCGTCGCCTCATTCGAAGCGAAATCGGCGCTGGAGTTGTTGCGATTAAGCACGCGCAGTTTCATGCAAACGCGTTTCCAGATTCGCGAGATCGATATCTCGAAAGGTTATTGCCTGCTCGTGACCGATAAAAATCACACTCGGGTGACGATGGGCTTCGATAATCTCGAACCGCAATTGCAGCGACTGGAGCAGTTCCTGGTTTATTGCGACGATTCGAAACAGGAGATGGCGACGGTGAACCTGCTGGTGCAGCGAAATATTCCGGTGACGTTCGCGAAGCCGGCGGCCGATGTGATCAACGAAACGGTAGACTTGAAGGAGGAGCCGCGGATTATGAAAGCGCTCCCGGCGCATCCGCCGAAGTTCGGAACATTTTCGGCAACGAAACCACACGCGACGACGTCGATCAAGCGCGCTGTTCCAGTCGAGAAAGGAAAGAAGAAGAATGGCGAGTAGCGATTTAATGGTCGGGCTGGAGATCGGCACATCGAAGATATGTGTGGTGGTGGGCGAAAGCCGGCCGGACGGGACAATTAAAATTCTCGGCGTGGGCCAGGCGCCATCGCGTGGCGTGCGCAAAGGCGAGATCGTCGATTTCGAGACGGCGATGAAATGCGTGCACGAAGCCGTGGTTGATGCCGAACAGAAAAGCGACGTGATGATTCGAAGCGTTTATGTCGGCGTGGCCGGCGCGCACATCCAAAGTTTCAACAATCGCGGCTGCGTCATTTTGCCGGACGACCGCGATGAGATCGACGATCAGGACATCGAAGACGTGAAGATTAACGCGCGCGAAGTGAGCATTCCCGCGCAGAACGCGTTCCTGCACTCGATCATTCAACATTACCATGTCGATGGGCAGGACGGGGTCGTTAGTCCGATCGGCATGCTCGGACAAAAACTCGAAGCGGATTTCCACATCATCCATGGAGTGCGCACGCGGATTCAGAACACGATTCGCTGCGTAAAAGAATTGCCGCTCGATGTCGAGGACGTGGTCTTTACCGCGCTCGCGTCCGCCCAAGTGGTGTTGACGCAGCAGCAAAAAAATCTGGGCGCGCTGGTGATCGATATCGGCGGCGGCACGACTGACTACATTTTGTATGTCGATGGCGCGGTGAAACAAAGCGGCGTGCTCGCGGTCGGCGGCGATCACATCACGAACGATATCTCGTTGGGATTGCGCATTCCGATGGCGCGCGCGGAGAAATTGAAAATGGAAGAGGGGAGCTGCACGCTCGGGAATTGTTTGCCGGGCGAAACGATTTTGCTGAAGGACGATTCCGGGTTCGCGGGCAAGGAGATCGAGCGCGAGACGCTGAATACGATTGTGCATTTGCGTTTGCGCGAATGTCTGGAGTTGCTCAAGCGCCAGCTCGATGAGGAATCATTTATCAATTACGTCGGCGCCGGCGTTTTTATCACGGGCGGATGCAGTTTGCTCGGCGGTATCGAACATCTGGCCGAAGAGATTTTCGATATGCCGGCGCATGTCGCGCATGCGCAAACGATGTCTGGATTGACCTCGGCCTTTGAGAATCCGCAATTCTCGACTGCGATCGGATTAATCAAATACGCGCAAGCGGTTCAATCCGATCGGCCGCGCCGCGGCATCGGGCGATTGTTCGGAAAATTTTTCAGCGGAATGC
>JBDUDM010000072.1:0-10215 GCA_040002925.1 Spartobacteria bacterium
GCGACGCGACGGCAACGCGCGAACGTTCCCAAGAATTTTGGCGCGCGCTTGGTCTTCGCTAATCACAAGCCAGTCGGGCAATCGATGAATTCGAACGGCAGCTGAAACTTTTGCGACAAATGCGCGGCCAGCGCTTTCACGCCGAAAGTCTCGGTCGCGTAATGGCCGCCGAGCACAAGATTCATTCCCAATTCCTCCGCCGCGATCGCAGCCCAATGCGGCGCTTCGCCGGTAATGAAGATGTCGATCCTCTGCTCGCGAAGACTTTCGGAGTTGTCCTGCGCCACGCGATAAATTTCGCCGCCCGCGCCGCCGGTGATGATGCCGATGTTCGTCGTTTGCTCCGGCCCGCACAAAAATGTTTTCGGTTCCGCGCCTAACGCGTCGGCCAGTTTCCGAATCAGCTCATCGCGCGACATCGACGCGCTCGCTTTGATTCCGATGAGGCTCCCCTTCTCTTCGAAAAACGGCTCGGTGTTTTTCAAGCCGAGAGCGGCGGCGAGCTGCGCGTTATTGCCGACCTCGGGATGAACATCGAGCGGCAGATGCGCGCTGTAGAGCGCGATGTCGTTTTCAAACGCGAGCCGCAATTGCCGACGGAACGCATTCGTGATCCGGCGGTTGCCGGACCAGAACAAACCGTGATGCACGATTAGAAGATCGACATCTTTATTTGCCGCTTCGGTGAGCACGCGCGTCGAAACATCCACCGCCACACCGATCTTCGTCACCTTGCCGGAGTTTTCGATTTGCAGACCGTTCAGCGCATTCTCCCAGTCGGCGATCTCGCGGACGCGCAGATATTCGTCGCAGTAACGAGCGATGCTTTGTAGTTCAGCCATTGGAATATTTCGCAGATTCCTCGACTTCACGCGGAATGACAAGGCGGCGATGTTTGCTTGACGAATTCCGTGCGGCTTGTGACTTTCGTTTCAACGTGGAATACACCGACGCGCCCAGTCAGCCGCAAACGGACATCAGCTCGGACACGATGGAGTGCCCCTACTGCGGACACACCCTGCCGAAAGATGCGCAACGATGCGACCAATGCGATTGGACGCGCGCAGCGACCGAGACCGCCGAAGGCAAAGCGAGCGACGCGGTCGCGGTGATGTTGAGTGTGATCCCGGGCTTGGGGCACATTTACAAAGGACACCGCTTGGTCGGCGCGCTCATCATGTTCATCGGCACGCCGATGGCGATGGGCATCGCCGCGCTCACTTTTACTTTCACCGCCGGTTTCGGCGCGTTACTGCTCCCGCTCTGGTGGTTCGGCGTGATGTTTCACGTGTGGGGCATCGACGATCGCGTTGGCCCACCGAAAGAAGACGACGGAGAGCAGTACTAAGATCGACAACTGGTGTAGCCGTTTCGCTCTGCGAAACGTGATTGCCGTGCTTCGTCGCCCAAAGGGGCGACGGCTACAGTTTCACCGCGGCATAAATTTCTTCCAAAATTTCGCGCAGGCCGTAACGGAATTTCCAATTCGGATAGTGCGATTGAAATTTTCGCAAGTCGCTGATCCACCAGATGTGATCGCCGATGCGATTCGTCTCTTCATAATTCCAGGTCAGTTTCTTGCCGCTGATTTCCTCGCAGAGATCGATCGCTTCGAGCATGGAGCAATTGGAATGGCGGCTGCCGCCGATGTTGTAAACTTCGCCCGCGCGCGGCGCGCGAATAAATTCCGCGAACGATTCCACTAGGTCGAAGCTGTGAATGTTATCGCGCACTTGTTTACCTTTGTAACCGAACACGCGATAGGGCCGGCCGCTCACGGTGCAGATCATCAGGTAAGATAAAAATCCGTGAAGCTCCGTGCCGGCGTGTGCCGGACCCGTTAGGCAACCGCCGCGGAAGCAAACCGTCGGCATGTTGAAGTAGCGGCCGTACTCCTGCACGAGCAGATCGGCCGCCGCTTTGGACGCGCCGAAGAGCGAGTGCTTCGTGTGATCGATGCTCATCGTCTCAGAAATTCCGGGATCGTATTCGTGCCCGGGCTCGATCTCCCAACGCTTCTCCAGTTCGCGCAACGGCAGTCCGTTAGGCGTATCGCCGTAAACTTTATTGGTCGATGTAAAAACGAACGGTGCTTCGCGGCAAAATTCGCGCGCGGCTTCGAGCAGATTCAGCGTGCCGTTGGCGTTGACCGTGAAGTCAGTTTGCGGATCGCGCGCGGCCCAATCATGCGAAGGTTGCGCCGCGGTATGGACGACGGCGTCGATTTTACCGGCGTGTTGCTTGAATAAATCGCGCACCGCCGCAGCGTCGCGAATGTCGATGTTGTGATGCTCGTAACCGCGGATGTCTTTGACCAACTGGTCGCGCGTTTTTTTGGTCGAAGCTTCCGCGCCGAAGAAATTCGCGCGCATGTCATTGTCGATGCCGACCACGTGCGCGCCTTCTTTGGCGAAACGCTTGACCGTTTCCGATCCGATCAAACCCGCCGAGCCGGTTACGATAATGGTGCGCACGATGTCGATCTTAGCGCAAAACGTGCCGAAACATCACTCGCCCAGGACCCAAAACAGGTTGCCGGCGGAAGGATTCACGCACGCCGATGGATATTGCATATCGCCCCCGAGCACCCGCTCGATCAGCTCGTGGTGTTCAGTTGCGTTAACGAGGAAGCAAACATGCCGCGCGTGGTTGATGAATGGCAACGTGAAGGTAATCCGCCACGCGTCGAATTTCGGAACAAAGTTCTCGATCACGCGCCGCTTCGTTTCCTTCAGCGCCGCGGTACCTGGAAACAACGACGCCGTGTGACCGTCCGCGCCCATGCCTAACAGAATGAGATCGTGGCGAAAATTCGGTCCGAGCTGCTGCTCGTATTCTTGCGACGCCATTTTCGGTTCATTCTCGCCGCTTATGCGCATGATAGATTTTTGAGGGACCTTTGCTGGGTCGAACAGACTTTCGCGCGCCATCCGGTAATTGCTTTGCTCGTCATTCGGCGGAACGCAACGCTCATCGCCGAAGGTGAAGATCACTTTTTCCCACGGCAACCCGGCTTCCGCCAGCTTCGCGTAAACTGGCCGCGGCGTGTTTCCGCCGGAAAGCGCGATGCGAAATTCATTCCGTTCGGCTAACGACTTGCGCGCAAGATCGACAATCAAACTCGCGGCGTCGGCCACGAAATTTTTGGTGCGAACAATTTCGCGACTCACTAAATGGCGCAGTGCGTTTGCCCGCGCTTCCCAAGATAACGCTGGTGATATTCTTCCCCGCGCCAGAATTTCGGCGCCGGCTCGATCTTGGTCACGATCGGACGCGCGGTGAAGCGTTCGGTTTTTCCAAGCTTCTCTTTGGAAGCTTCCGCGGCCGCTTTCTGTTCGGGCGAATGATAAAAAATGACCGAGCGATATTGCGATCCGACGTCTGGGCCTTGTCGATTCAAATGCGTCGGATTGTGGTTCGCCCAGAACGTATCCAGCAAACTGTCGTAATTAATGCGGGCTGGATCGAATTCGACTTCGACAACTTCGACGTGCCCGGTCTCGTCGCTGCAAACATCCTGATAGCTCGGATTATCTTTCGCGCCGCCGGCATAGCCGACCGCCGTATTCGTTACGCCATCGAGATTCCGAAAAGTCTCTTCCACGCCCCAAAAACATCCCGCCCCAAAGGTCGCTTTTTCCGTTGCCATAGATGACGATGAAGCCAGACGGCTCGCGGTGCAACAACTGTGGTGGCAGGCGTGTCGCCTGCGACTGATGGAATGCAGCCGACACGGCTGCCACTACAAAAAAATTACATCACCATGCCGCCGTCCACACAGAGGACCTGGCCAGTGATATAACTTGCCTCCGCCGACGCGAGAAAGGCGACGGCGCTGGCGATGTCTTCGGGTTGACCCGTTTTGCCGAGCGGAATTTTTCCTTTGATCATCTCGCGCGCTTCTTCCGGCACCGCGTCGGTCATGTCCGTGACGATAAATCCCGGCGCGATGGCGTTAACGGTGATGCCGCGGCTGGCCAGCTCACGCGCGAGCGACTTCGTTAGGCCGATGAGGCCGGCCTTGCTGGCGGCGTAGTTCGCCTGGCCGGCGTTGCCGATTAATCCGATCACGGAAGTGATATTGATGATGCGGCCGCTGCGCTGCTTGATCATCGCCCGCATGATCGACTGAGTGAAGTTAAACGCGCCGCGCAGGTTCGTATTAATGACGGTGTCCCAATCTTCCACGGACATCCGCATGGCCAGTCCGTCGCGCGTCACCCCGGCGTTGTTAATCAAGATGTCGATCTTGCCGAAGTCTTCGAGAATCTGCGCGCCCACTTTTTGGACGGCGGCGTGATCACCCACATCGACCGCGTAATGCTTCGCCGCATCGGCACGGTGCGCATTAATTTCATCCGCCGTCTTCTTCGCGTTTTCTTCGGTGCGGCTAACGGATGCGACGCACGCGCCTTCTTGCGCAAGACGAAGCGCGATGGCGTAGCCAATCCCCCGCCCCGCCCCGGTCACAATCGCATTTTGATTTTCAAATCTCATGGGGTGATGTCGATCTTGGGTCCGTGGCGCATGAGCAGATGCAAATTAACGCGGCCCGCTATATACGTTCGGATGCGCGTCGCACTCAAGACCAAAGCCAGCGCGGGCGATTGTCGATCTTCGCCATGAGATGTCCATCGTGCCGCGCCCAACTGGCCGCGCCCGCGCCGCAATGTCCGGATTGCAAGCTGACATTGCGCCGGCTCGACACTCGTTTCGGCGCGTTGCCCAGGCATTCGCGTTTTGTGACCGATCGCAGCGACAGCTTGCCGTTGCCGGCGATCAAAGAGTTGCGAGCGTTGCTGAGTTTGTTCCAGCGCAAATTTCCGCAATCGCTCTTTTCCGTGCTGGTAATGGATGGCGTCCTCAATGGGACGATCGCCGAATACACTTTTTGGCTGGCGAATCGCGCGCGCGTCAGTTCGATCGAAGCGGTTGGCGGCGAAAATTTCGACATCCTGCTCGG
This sequence comes from Spartobacteria bacterium, assembly GCA_040002925.1. Taxonomy (GTDB): domain Bacteria; phylum Verrucomicrobiota; class Verrucomicrobiia; order Chthoniobacterales; family UBA10450; genus JAJPGZ01. The sequence goes on from JBDUDM010000072.1 coordinate 4,964, forward strand.
GATCGATCTGCGCGACGGCATGGCTGCGCTGCAAGTCGGTTACGGCTTGGAACATTACCTGACTGAGCGCGATTTGGAGCGCGCGCTGGCGCAGGGATCGAGCGCGTTTCATGGCGGCGACATCGCCGGCGGCATTCGCGCATGTGTGGAGTTTACGATGGAACGGTTACGCGAAGCGGCCAAAGAAGTTGAGGACCATGGCATGCCGAAGAGCGGCAAACCGATTATCGCCGCGCCATGAATGTTTTCGTTAGGCCGATTTTGTTATTGTCGATCTTGTGCGCGTTCACTGGGAGCGCACTCGCGCAGCAAAGCAGCGCGGACGACTCGTCCGCGAAGACAACGACCGCTCCGACAAGCACGCCGACACCCACCCCACCCAGTCCGTTTGCCCAACCGAAACGCGCTCCTTCCAAACCGATTCCGCGCAGCGTCAAAATCGCGATTGTCGCGACCGGCCTCGCCGTCGCCCTCATCGTTTTCATTTTCTCCCTGCGCGCATGGCGATCTTCGAATCTCTTCGACCGGCAATATCGATTCCCGCCGATTGCGGATGTCCCGCTGCGATTTGGCGGAACCAAATCGGGCGGGCACATGAGCACGTTTCGATTTGGCGACGAACCTCCATCAGCTGCCAAAGACTCGTAGAAACGCGACTTCGATGGCGAGCGCTTCCTGAATGTTTCGGCCGAGATGGTCGCGCATTTCCTCCAGCCTCCGGATTCGTCGCAAAACTTCCGCCACCGAAAAACGCGCAGCCACCTTGTCGATCTTATCTTTCGATGCGGGAAGATCGCGCCGATCCACTCCTGTTTTCGCACGTAAAACTTCCGACCACCACGCGAAGAGCGATTCGATGACGAGAGCGCGCCGCTGCAAATACAAACTTTCGCTGAGCGCCTTGTAGTAATCCTCGCGCTCCTCCAGCCAGCTGCCATCGGTTGAATTTCGGTAATGCGCTTCCTCGCGCTTGAGCGCATCAGCATTCGCGCTTCGGACTTCATCACGAATTCCCGCGAGTAAACTCTGCAGACCTTGCGCGAGTCGGTAGGCGTGCTCGACGCTCCAAGTTTTTTCCGCGGCCATGCCATCGAGCATTGCGTTCAGTTCGCGCGCGCGGGCCGGCGTTTCCTCGCCGGTCGGTGCGAGCGGAATGGAAATGCAACGCGATAGAATTGTGTCCGGCAGAATTTCCGGCAGCGCGGTCAACAGCAACAAGAGCGAGTTCGCCGGCGGTTCTTCGAGTGTCTTCAGAAACGCGTTCGCCGCTTGCGGCTGCAAACGGTCCGCTTCCACGATGATCGCGACTTTGCGACGGCCACTCGGCGCGCGCATTTGCAACGAATGTTCGAGGTTTCGGACCTGTTCGACAACGATGCGACGCGATTTTGATTCCGGTTCGGCCACGAAGATTTCGCGCGCGGCCGTTCCGAACACGTCGGCCACGGCGGTACCGTTAACGAGTTGGGTGACCTCGGCTGCGAGCGAGCGCTTGCCGCTGCCGGGCGGTCCGGAAATCAGATAGGCGTGGCCAAGTCGGTGGTTGTCGCGGGCGCGGCGCAGAAGATCGAGCGCGTTATCGCGAGAGAAAGCCATCTTACGATTGCGGAAGGATGGCCGCGACGCGCTCCCAAATGTCGTTGTCGATCTTGTCGGCGGGTTGATTGCCGTTAATCATGACCACGCGCTTCGGCTCAGCGGCGGCGAGATCGTGGTAACCCTGTCGCACCAGCTCGTGAAATTCATCGGGTTGTTGTTCCATGCGGTCCGGTCGCCGCGCGGTTTGCTGCATACGCGCGCGCGCCGTCGCAAGATCGACATCGAGCACGAAGGTGAGATCGGGCTGGCAATCGCCCACGGCAAAGGCGTTGACCTGCCTAACGAAGTCGCGATCGAGCCTGCGCGCGGCGCCTTGATACACGGTGGTGGAATCGAAGAAGCGATCGGTCACGACGCAAACACCTTTGGCCAGCGCCGGCAGAATGATTTCGCGGACGAGCTGGCTGCGACTCGCTTCGAACAGGAGCAATTCCGTCTCCGCGGTCATGGCCGCGCTGTGCGGCGCAAATTGAAGCAGCTCGCGAATCGTTTCGCCGATCGGAGTGCCGCCGGGCTCGCGCGTGAGCAAAAAAGGAATGCCGGCCGTTTCCAGTCGTTGCGCGAGGCGCTTGACCTGGGTTGATTTGCCGCAGCCTTCGCCTCCCTCAAAGGTGATGAACGGTAGCCGTGGCATGACGATGTCGATCTTGAAACAAAGCGGAACGGTTGTCGAATCTGCGACGGATTGCAGCTAAGATAGCTGACGCTGATGAAAAATTACTGGCTGGTGAAGACCGAACCGGATTCGTATTCGTGGGAGACGTTTACGGGCGATAAGAAAACGAGCTGGACCGGCGTGCGCAATTTCGCCGCGCGAAAGAATCTGCGCGCAATGGAAAAAGGCGATGGGGTTCTGTTTTATCACACTGGCGATGAAAAAGTCGTTGTCGGCATCGCGTCGGTGATTCGGACGGCGTATCCCGATGCCACGGCGACGGAAGGCGAATGGAGCGTTGTCGATCTTGCACTGATCCGCGCGTTGCGCCGGCCGGTGACGCTGGCGGAGATCAAGAAGGATTCGCGCTTAAAAGATATCGTGTTGGTGCGTCAGTCGCGGCTTTCGGTGATGCCGATCGGAGCGAAAGAATTTCAGATGATCGTGAAAATGGGTTCGTGAAATGAGCAGCACGACCGCCACGCAGTTTATGCCGGTGATCGCGACGGCGAGCGCGGCGAAGGATGCGCTGGTGGTGTCGATCCACGATATCGCGCCCTCCAACCGGCCGGCCGTTGCAGAAATGATCTCGGATTTAGCGCGCGTAGGCGCGCGCGTTTGTTCGCTGCTGGTTGTGCCAGATTACCATCACGAAGGGCTGTTCACGCAAGATCGACAATTCGTTTTCTGGTTGCGCGAACTCGAAGCGCAGGGACACGAGATTGTCATCCACGGATATTTCCACGAACGCCCATCAAGCCCTAACGAGACCCTGCGAGATAAATTGATCACGCGCTTCTACACTCAGCGCGAAGGGGAATTTTACGATCTGGATTACGCGGAAGCGTTTCGTCGTATCGTTAGCGCGCGCGATCTGTTTCGCGAAGCTGGCCTGACCCCGCGCGGCTTCATCGCGCCGGCGTGGCTGCTGAGCGCGGAGGGAGAACGCGCGGTCCGCGAGGCGGAGTTGGAATACACGACGCGCTTGCGAACGGTGCGCGATTTGCGCAATAACGACACCGTCTCCGCGCAATCGTTAGTCTACAGCGTGCAAACAGAATGGCGGCGCGCGACCAGCCTCATCTGGAATTCCACGTTGCGGGAACTACTCAAAAATAACCCGCTGATTCGCGTAGGCCTTCATCCGCCGGATTGGGTTTATCCACGCATCAAGCGACACATTCTCGATTCTGTCATTGAGATGCAGACTGTAAGAACGCCGACGACCTACCGCGATTGGATCGCGGAGAAGCGAATGGAAGCGGCCAGGAGCTGAAATGAGCAAGTGCGATCTCCACATTCACTCGCGCCACAGCGCAAGGTCGGAAGAGTGGCTTTTTCGCCGGTTTGATTTCCCGGACAGCTGCTCCCATCCACGCGACCTGCACCGGCAGCTGCGCGAGGGCGGGATGGACTTTGTGACGATCACTGACCATGACACGATTGACGGATGTCTGGATATCGCGGATCTCGGCAAGACCTTCATTAGTGAGCAAGTAACCACTTATTTTCCGCAGGATCCGTGCAAGGTTCATCTGCTCGTCTGGGGTATCTCCGAAGCGCAGCACGGCGACATCGTCGGCGTCCGCGACAACGTCTTTGATCTCCAGCAATACCTGCAATCCGAGCAGATCGCGCATGCGGTCGCTCACCCGCTCTACAGCATCAACGGCAAGCTCGATTCATCGCATCTCGAGCGGCTGATTCTGCTTTTCAAACATTTCGAAGGCATCAACGGATTACGTGACGCGCTGCTGAGCGATCTGGCGTTGGAACTCTTCAACGGGCTAACGCCGGACAAGATCGACATCTACTCTAACCGGCACAATCTCGCCCCCACTCACGCCGAGCCGTGGCGAAAGATTCTAACCGGTGGCTCGGACGATCACGGCGGCAAATTCCTCGGCGCTGCCTTCACCGAAACTCCGTCCGCGAAATCGCCACGAGAATTTTTGCAGCATCTTCGCGATGGCAATTGCAGCGCGAAAGGCCATGGCGGGACTCCGCTCGCGCTATCGCACGGCTTTTACAACACCGTCTCCTGCTTCATCCAGGAACGGTTCCATGAAAAATTGGGACCGAGCGCGGCGTTGCTCGAGCAAATGTTTTCGCGATTCATGGAAGGTCGCGATCCCACTGAGTTCACGCTGAAAGAGAAAGCGACGTTTATCGCGCAGGGGGTTTTGTCGGGAAAGATCTTCGAGTTGGCGAAGCCGGCGAACATGTCGCTCTGGAAAGAACTGTCGGGATATTTTAATCGTCCGAAAATCAAGGCGAAGCTGGCTGCGGAACTCGACGGCGTGGCCGAACCAGAACGCCGGACGTTCTTGATGGCGAATCTCGTGGCCGAGCAACTGGCCTTTCGCTTGTTCAACAAGTTCGTTCAACAAATCAGCACCGGGAACGTGGTCGAGAGCATGCAAGCATTGAGCGCGATCGCGCCGATCCTCGTGATTCTGGCGCCGTATATTTACGGATTTCACAGCCAGGCGCCGTCGCGGAAATGGCTGCGGAAAATATTCCAGGAACTGACCGGCGAAATTCCGGCCGCGTTGCAAAATCGGAAACGCGCGTGGTTCACCGACACCCTGGAAGACGTAAATGGCGTCGCGACCACCATCCACAAAATGACCGCAGCCGCCGCGGAGGCCGGCGAAGAGTTAATCGTCGTCACGTCCCGCAGCGAACTCAAGATCGACAATATCCCGATCAAGAATTTCCCGCCCATCGGCGAGTTTGAGTTGCCGGAATACGAGCTGCAAAAGCTCAGCTTCCCGCCCATTCTGCAAATGCTCGATTACATGCAGCGCGAGCAATTCACCGAAGTCATCATCAGCACGCCGGGACCGATCGGCCTAACGGGTTTGATCGCGGCCAAGATGCTCAATCTGCAGACCAGCGGCATTTATCACACCGACTTCCCTCAATACATCCGCATCCTAACCGAGGACAGTTTTCTGGAAAGCGTGGCCTGGCGTTTCATGCATTGGTTTTACGG
>JBDUDM010000167.1:0-3038 GCA_040002925.1 Spartobacteria bacterium
TCGCGATCGACCACGGGCGTCCCAAGCTGTTGCCGCTCAAGCAGGCGAACCAGGCTTACATCGATCACCGCCGCGAAGTCGTATTGCGCCGGACGCGCTACGAATTACGCAAAGCGGAAGAACGGGCTGAGACGCTCGAAGGTTATCTCATCGCGCTGGCGAATCTCGACGAATTCATTCGCATCATTCGCGGATCGGCCAATCGCGAAGAAGCGCGGGTGAAACTGCTCGCTTTCGAATTCACCCGCAAACAGGTCGAAAGCATCGGCGTCCTTGTCCGTAACGAAGCGCGTCTGGTCGAAGGCCGTTACGCATTTAGCGAACATCAGGCGAATCAAATTCTCGATCTGCGTTTGTATCAATTGACCGGGCTCGAGCGCGACAAGATCGACAAGGAATACAAGGAGCTCATCACCACGATTAAGGATCTGCGCGACATTCTCGCAAAAGAAACGCGCGTTCTCACCCTCATCAAGAAAGAGCTGCGCGATATTCGCGACAAGCACGGCTCCGCGCGATTGACCCAGCTCGCGCCCGACGAAGGCGAGATCAACATGGAAGATCTCATCGCTAACGAGGGCTGCATCATCAGCATCACTCATGGCGGATTTATCAAACGCACGGCGGTGAGCGCGTTTCGCGCGCAGCGGCGCGGCGGCAAAGGCGTCATCGGCATGGCCACGCGCGAAGGCGCGACCGAGGAAGAAGAAGGCGATTTCGTCCAGCATCTTTTCACCGCGACCACGCACGATTACCTGATGTTCTTCACCGAATCGGGCCGCGCCTACGTGGAGAAAGTTTACGAAATTCCGGAAATGGGCCGCGCGACTAAGGGCCGTTCCATTGCGAACCTTCTCGAGTTGCGAGCGGATGAGAAAATCGCGGCAACGATTCGCGTTCAGGCCAAGCGTTCGGGGATCAGCCCGAACATTGTCGATGAAACTTGGGACGAAAATTTCCACATCGTCTTCGCCACCCAGACCGGCATCATCAAAAAATCGAACCTTTCCGATTATCGCAACGTCCGCAAAGGGGGCATCATCGCGATTCAGATCGAGAAAGATGATCGCCTGATCGACGCCAAGCTAACGAATGGCGACAACGAGATCGTCCTCATCACCAAAGAAGGAATGAGCCTGCGCTTTCATGAGGAACAATTGCGCGATCAAGGCCGAAACACCGTGGGCGTCTGGGGAATTCGGCCGGACAAGAAAGACCTGGTCGTTGCCATCGCGATTGTGGATCCAAACTCCATGCTGCTTGTCGCGGGCGAAAATGGAATCGGCAAACGCACGCCGTTCGATGATTACCGGAAACAAAAGCGCGGCGGCAAAGGCATCATCACCATGAAGACCGGGGAAAAAACGGGTGCAGTCGTCGGTGCTCTAACGGTGACCGATAACGACGAGCTCATGCTCATCACGACCAAGGGTCAGATGGTGCGGACGCGGGTGAAAGAAATCCGCGTCGTCGGCCGGAATACCATGGGCGTGAAATTGATGGATCTGCGCGGCGCGGAAAAGCTGCAAGCTATCGCGCCGGTGGTGAGTGAGACCGTGGACGAAACGGTCAGCGAGCCCAAGCCGGTAGAAAAATAGCGCGAGCGTCTCGCTTGCGAACTTGAAAACGCAAGCGGGACGCTTGCGCCACCATAAGGAAAAAGGGACGCGCTTTCGCACGTCCCTTTTCGAAACCAAGCCCTAAAGGCTCGAATTAGTAACTGCCGCGAGTCGTCGTGGTCTGCTGCGTTGTCGTTGGTGCAGGACGGACCGCAGTTTCGTGCGTGGTCGTCGTAGTCGTCGTGGCCGCGCCATGTTCTTCATGCGCACACGACGTGATGAACAGGGCGAGGATGGAAAACAGCGGAGTAAGAAGGATCAGTTTTTTCATATATATAGAAGTGGTTAACTCTAAGAACGATTCGTCGCAAGTCTGCACCGCAGATGTATTAAGAGGCAATTTTTATTATGTGGGCGCCCCAGCCCATCCTTGTCGATCTTGCTACATGTCGATCTTGCCGCGCTGTTTCTTGAGCTCCCCACGTTTGCGCTTCGATTCCAGGATTCTTCGCTTCAATCCGCGCGGTCGCGGCGATTTACTCCGTCGCGCTTTTTCTTTCTTCGCGATCTCGGCCTGCCGTTGCTTTCGTTGAGCGGCTTCGATCGCATCAAGCAATCGTTCCCGCGCCAGCCTGCGGTTTTGCGATTGCGAACGCGAATCCTGCACGGTCACGCTGATCCCGCTCGGCCGATGCCGCAGCGTCACCGCGGTCGAAACTTTGTTGACGTTTTGACCACCCGGTCCGCCGGAGCGGGCGAAGCTCTCCTCAAGATCGACATCGCGAAGGAGGAGCCGCGACATGCGATTGTCGATCTTGCGTTGCATCGACAATTCGCGCGCTAGACCGGCGCGATGTTTTCGCGTCCGTTCCGCAACACCCGCGACATCCAGATGAGTTCGTCGAGAAATTTGTCGACCCGGCGCACATAGTTTTCGTCGAGTAATTTTCCCGCGTCGTCGAAAACCTTGCCGATATTTCCAAAATTCACGTCGGCGAAAATCGTAACCAAACCGAGTTCGCGCAGGACCGGCAGCAGATGTTCGATCACACGCGATCCACCAAAAACTCCGGCCGACACGCCGCAAACGCCGACCGCTTTGTGAATGTATTCCTCCAGGTTCGTATCCAGCGCGTGCTTCAGCAGGCCGGGATAACCATGATTGTATTCCGGCGTCACGATGATCAAGCCATCGCAGCGTTTCATCGCCGCCGAAAACGCCGGGTCCTTGATGTTTTCGCCGGCGTCATCGAGCCGCATCGGAATCGCGCGCACGTCGATCAGCTCCGTTTCCACGCCCGCGCGTTTCTGCGTCTGCTCGAAAACAAAACGCGCGGCATGTTCGCTCTTTCTTCCCTGCCGCGCGGTGCCGAGGAGAATTGGAAGGAAAAGCGGTCGAGTAGTCGTTGTCATAGGATTCCATACCGATGGCCGGACTCGAACCGGCACGGGCGGTTAAGCCCAACGGATTTTAAGTCC
>JBDUDM010000168.1:0-3014 GCA_040002925.1 Spartobacteria bacterium
CGCTGATTCCTTCGCCGGCGAAAATATCGTTGATCTTGCCAACGCCAGTAACAGTAGAGTCGCGGAATCGGAAGCACTTGTTCGTGCGACGCGATTTGCAGAACGGAATCGGCTGACGTGTAGAGAATCGGATTTCCGGTTCGGACATGTTCGGCGCCGAGTTCTTCCAAAATCGTCGTGCCACTGCGCGCGTAGTTGCCGATGAATGTTACGGACGCTTCGCGCTCAATCGCGCGTACCAGCTCGTCCGGGAATTTTTCGAAATTCGCCAACGCTTCATTGGTAATCACACCCGCGATTTCCCAATGACCAGTCGTGGTGTCTTTCCCAGCGGAGCGTTCCTGCATCTTGCCGAAGCTCGCGAGATAAGTCGTTCCGGTTTTTCCGTCCCTCGCAACTTGACCGGTTAAACCGGTCAAGTTGGCAGGCGGCTTGGTAAGATCGACAATCATCGGCAGGCCGAGCTGGCAAAGATTCGGCAGCGGCAACTCCGGCATTTGCTCGAAGATATGCCCGAGCGTGTTCGCGCCTTCGTCGCCGTATTCAGCGGCGTCCGGGGCGTTGCCAATTCCGACGCTGTCGAGAACGATGACGAGCGCGCGTCGCACGTCGGTCACAGCCCGATCGGATGCCACGCCGTTTTCATTTCCACGGTGTCGAGGATCCAATACGGATTTTCGGCGTCGTTCGCGCGCCATTGCGCCGGGCTCAGATCGCGGCGCACATATCGCTTCACATTCAGTTGGCCGCCTTTGGCCAGTTCGCGTCCGATCTTTTCATCGCCGCTTGCATCGATAATCGCATTCACATCCATGTGACTGGCGAAATGCGGCGCGAGTTCCACGCGATCGCCCGCGAGAACATTAACGACGCCGCCCGGCAAATCGCTCGTGGCAATAATTTCGGAAAAGGTCAGTGCCGACAGCGGTTTCGTGGTCGACGGCAAAATAACAGCGGTGTTGCCGCTAAGAATGACGGGCGCGACTAACGAGACAAACGCGAGCAGCGGCGGTTCGTCCGGACAAACGATGACGACGACGCCGGTTGGTTCGGGCGTGGTGAAATTGAAATGTGAGCTGGCGACCGGATTCACGCTGCCGAAAATCTGGCTGTACTTGTCGGTCCAGCCCGCGTAATGCACTAGCCGATCGACCGCGAGCGTCGTCTCAGATGGAGATGTCGATCTCGCCACAGGACGAGTCCGTCCGACTGGCGGACTTGCCGCGCCATTGCTGCGCGCAACTTCATCCTGCAATTCGCCCGCGCGCATTTCCAGCATCTCGGCTGCGCGATAAAGAATCTGTCCGCGCAGATACGCACTTTGTTTGGACCAATTCCCGAAGGCGCCGCGCGCGGCGGTGACCGCGTCACGAAAATCTTTTTTGGATGCACGGCAGAAATTCGCCAGCACGTTTTCCTTTGCATCGACCGCTGGAAGGACGCGGCCATTTTCGCCGCGGACGAATTTTCCGCCGATGAAGAGCTTGTAGGTCTTTTGCACCTCCAGCCGCGAACGGGCGTTTCTCACGAACTGACGATTGCTTAAACGCGGAAAAAAGAAAATGCTAAACGCGCGGGCGTTGTTGCGCTGGAGGACTGTAGGGGACGCTGTTAGCGTCCCACGGGAAGCCAACGGCTTCCCCCTACAAAATTATGAGCAAATTGCGCGTCGGAGTCGTGGGGGTGGGTCACATCGGCAGTAACCACGCGCGGCTCTATGCCGAGATCCCGACCACGGAGTTCGCCGCGGTCTACGATGTCGATCTTGCGCGGGCGAGTAACATCGCCAAGAAATACGGCGCAGCCGCGGCGAAGTCGCTCGATGAATTCGCGGACATGGTCGACGCCGCGTCGGTCGCGACACCGACGAATACGCACTACGACGTCGCTTACCTGTTGCTGGCGAGCCGCAAACATTTGCTCATCGAAAAACCGATCACGGAAAACACGCAGCAAGCGAGCGAGCTTTCCGATATCGCCGCGAAGAATGGTCTCATCCTGCAAGTGGGCCACGTCGAGCGCTTCAATCCTGTGCTCGGCGCGCTCGAGGAACATCTGACGCGTCCGCGGTTTATCGAAGCGCATCGGCTCTCGCCTTATCCCGAGCGTAGCACCGACATCGGCGTCGTGCTCGATCTCATGATTCACGATCTCGAAATCATTTTGCATCTGGTGCGTTCGGCCGTGGCACAGATCGACGCCGTCGGCGTGCCGGTGTTGAGCAAAGGCGAGGACATTGCCAATGCGCGCATTCGTTTTGAAAACGGCTGCGTCGCGAATATTACCTCGAGTCGCATCAGTCCTGAACGCATGCGCAAAATCCGCGTGTTCCAGGAAGACGCCTATCTGTCGCTCGATTACCAAAATCAGAGCGGCGAAATTTATCGCAAAGTGAACGGACGGATCACGCGCGACAAAGTGGCGATCGAGCGCGAAGAGCCGCTCAAGCGTGAGCTCGCGTCGTTCATTGAATGTGCGACGACCGGGCGCGCGCCGCGCGTTTCCGGGTTGCAAGCGACCGCCGCGCTTGAACTCGCGGTTGATATCACCAAGCTGATCGCCGCCAGTGCCTAACGGAATCTATTTCGTCGCAGGCGAAGTGAGCGGCGACAATCACGGCGCCGCGCTCATGCAGTCGCTGCGAGATTTGCATGTCGATCTTCCATTCAGCGGTCGCGGCGGGCCGCAAATGCAAGCGATCGCGGGCGAGCGATTCCACAACTGGATCGACCACGCGGGCGTGCTCGGCTTGTGGGAAGTCGTTAAGAAATACGGGTACTTCCGCAAGCAGTTCCACGAAACGTTGCGCGAAATCGCCGAACAAAAATCCGCCGCAGTCGTGCTCATCGATTATCCCGGCTTCAATTTGCGATTGGCCCGCAGCTTAAAGCGCCGGGCAAACGCGCCGAAAGTCATCTACTACATCAGTCCGCAAGTCTGGGCCTGGCATCGCGGCCGGATCAAAGAGATGGCGCGATATCTCGATCTCATGCTCTGCATTTTTCCGTTCGAGG
>JBDUDM010000073.1:0-10130 GCA_040002925.1 Spartobacteria bacterium
GTTGCTTTTCGTTGGATACATCTCGATTCCCATCGCAGTCCTGCTCGGCCTCGTGCATCCGGCGCAACAATTATGATAGGCAATCTCGACGCCGGCATTCCTGACGGACCGCTCGCCGACAAGTGGTCGCGTCACAAAAATAATTCGCGCCTCATCAGTCCAAACAATCGCCGCAAGTTCGAGATCATCATCGTCGGCTCGGGACTGGCGGGTGGTTCCGCCGCCGCGACGTTGGGCGAGCTCGGCTACCGGGTGAAATGTTTTTGTTACCAGGATTCGCCGCGACGCGCTCACTCCATCGCTGCACAAGGCGGCATTAACGCCGCCAAAAATTATCAGAACGACGGCGACAGCGTTTACCGACTTTTTTACGACACGATCAAAGGCGGCGACTTCCGTTCGCGCGAAGCGAATGTTTATCGGCTCGCCGAAGTCAGCGCCAACATCATCGACCAATGCGTCGCGCAAGGTGTCCCGTTCGCGCGCGAGTACGGCGGCTTGCTCGCGAATCGTTCCTTCGGCGGCGCGCAAGTTTCGCGCACCTTTTACGCGCGCGGCCAGACCGGGCAGCAACTTTTGTTAGGCTGCTATCAGGGTCTCTGCCGCCAGATCGCCGCCGGCACCGTGCAAATGTTTCCGCAAACCGAGATGCTCGATCTCGTCCTCGTCGATGGCCACGCCAAGGGCATCATCACACGCGACCTGCGCACTGGTAAGATCGACATCTACTCGGCCGATGCCGTCGTCCTCGCGACCGGCGGATACGGAAACGTCTTCTATCTTTCGACCAACGCGCGCGGTTGCAACGTCACCGCCACTTATCGCGCTTACAAAAAAGGAGCATTGTTCGCGAACCCCTGCTTCACCCAAATCCATCCGACCTGCATTCCACAAAGCGGCGATTACCAATCGAAGCTGACGTTAATGTCGGAATCTTTGCGCAACGACGGACGCGTCTGGGTGCCGAAGCGGAAAGAAGATTGCGCCAAACCGCCGCCGCAGATTCCCGAATCCGAACGCGATTATTATCTCGAGCGAAAATATCCGACCTACGGAAACCTTTCGCCCCGCGATATCTCATCGCGCGCCGCCAAGGAAGTTTGCGACGAAGGCCGCGGTGTCGGTCCTGGCGGTCGCGGCGTCTATCTCGATTTCGCCGACGCGATCAAACGCCAGGGCGAAAAAACAATCAGCGAACGCTACGGCAACTTGTTCGAGATCTACGACAAGATCACCGGCGAAGACGCTTACAAAGTGCCGATGCGCATTTATCCCGCCGTGCATTACACCATGGGCGGTTTGTGGGTGGATTATAATTTGATGAGCAACGTGCCCGGCCTCTTCGTCATCGGCGAAGCGAACTTTTCCGATCACGGCGCGAATCGTCTCGGCGCCAGCGCGCTTATGCAAGGCCTCGCTGATGGTTATTTCGTTTTGCCTTACACCTTGCCTAACTATCTCGCCGGTCAGGTCGGCAAACGTCCTAAGATCGACAATGCCGAATTCAAGAAGGCCGAGAGTGATGTGCACGCACGCGTAAAAAAGATGCTCGATGTGAATGGCAAATCGTCCGTCGATTCCATCCATCGCGAGCTCGGAATTTTACTCTGGGACAAATGCGGCATGGCGCGAAACGCCGGCGCACTTCGCGAGACGCTCGGCAAAATTCCCGAGCTGCGCGAAAGATTCTGGAGCGATGTCCGCGTGCCGGGAGGCGGCGAAGATTTCAATCAATCACTTGAACGCGGCGGTCGCATCGCCGACTTCCTCGAGTTCGCCGAACTCATGGTGACCGACGCCTTGCAGCGCGACGAATCCTGCGGCGGCCATTTCCGCGAAGAACATCAAACACCGGACGGAGAAGCATTGCGCGACGACGAAAACTTCGCCTCTGTCTCCGCGTGGGAGTATCAGGGCAATGGGCAAATCGCGCCGCCGAAGTTGCATCGCGAACCGCTTCACTTCGAGACCGTTCATCTGACGCAGAGGAGCTACAAATGAACTTCAAGCTTCGCGTTTGGCGCCAGAAAGATCGACAATCACCCGGCCAGCTCGCCGAGTACAACGCGAATGACATTTCGCCGAACGCTTCGTTCCTCGAAATGCTCGACATCGTTAACGAGCAACTCGTTACCCGCGGCGAACAACCGATCGCGTTTGATTCAGATTGCCGCGAAGGAATCTGCGGGACGTGTTCACTCACCGTGAACGGCGAAGCGCACGGTCCCGATCATCCCGGCGCCGTCTGCGAACTCTACATGCGAAAATTCCGCGACGGCGAAACCATTTTGGTCGAGCCGTTCCGCGCAAGATCATTCCCGATCGTTAAAGATTTGGTTGTCGACCGAAGTGCACTCGACCGCATCGTCCAAGCCGGCGGATTTATTTCCGCGCGCGCCGGTTCCGCGCCGGAAGCGAATTCGGTCTCGATTCCAAAACACGATGTCGATCTTGCCATGGAAGCGGCCGCTTGCATCGGTTGCGGCGCCTGCGCGGCGGCATGTCCGAACGCATCCGCCATGCTTTTCACTTCCGCCAAGGTTTCGCATCTCGCCCATTTGCCGCAGGGAGATCCCGAACGCGTTCGTCGCGTGGTGAACATGGTCGAGCGAATGGACGCCGAAGGTTTCGGCAATTGCACGAACACTTATGAATGCGAAGCCGTTTGTCCGGCAGAAATCAGCGCCAGTTTTATCGCCAAACTGAATCGCGAATACGCCCGCGCGAGTTTGCGCCGAAGCTTCGAAGAATAGTTAGCGCGTCTCGCAAGCGCACGTCCACAATTCTGGATCGAGCTCCGCCTTCGCGCGCTGCGCCACAAGATCGACATCTACATTTGGGCGCATTACGGCGAACAACGTCGAGCCCGATCCCGACATCAACGCCGCGCCCACCTCCGGCTGTTTGACTAACCACATTTTCATCTGCGCGAGGAAAACAAATTTCTCGAACACCGGCCGCTCCAGATCGTTCACGAATGTGTGTTCACCGAATTCCTGCGCGTCATAGGGAACGCCCGGAATTTCGCGTGAATCTTTCCAGCGCGAATAAGCCGCTGGCGTCGAAACGCCGAAACCCGGCTTCAATAGCAAGATCGACAATCGCGCGTGCGATTCGACCGGCAGCACCATCTCGCCGCGGCCCTTGCAAATCGCGGCCGATTCGAAAATAAAGAACGGAACATCCGATCCAATTCCCTCCGCCATCTTCGCCAACGCTTCGCGCGACAAGTTGGTTTGGAAAAGTTGATTTAGCGCGAGCAAGGTTGAAGCCGCGTCGCTGCTCCCGCCGCCGAGTCCAGCGCCGTGTGGAATCTTCTTTTCCAATTTGATTTCCACTCCGCCCTTCTGCTTCGTCTGCTCGAAGAAGATCTTGGCCGCGCGCACGACCAGGTTTTCGTCGCCGGTCGGAATCGAAGAGTCGTCGCACTGGAAGTCAATCCATCTCCCCTGCTTCACGATGTCGATCTTGTCGCAAAGCGAGATGGGCACGATCGACGTTTCGATTTCGTGAAATCCGTCGCCGCGTCGCTGCAAAACACGCAGCGACAGATTGATCTTTGCTGGCGCCGAGACTTGCATCGCTTGCAATTTGTCCGCCAAGTCGGAAGAAGGACAAGATGAATTCTGCCGACAAGATTATTGTCGCGCTCGACGTCGCCGGAAAAAGCGAGGCGCTTGAGCTGGTTGCGAAGCTGCGCGGTCACCTTTCGTTTTTCAAAGTCGGCTTGCAGCTTTACACCGCGGCCGGCCCCGAAATCGTCCGCGAAATCCTGGCGACGAACGCAAAAGTTTTTCTCGATCTAAAGTTGCACGACATTCCGAACACGGTGGCGCGGGCGGTTGCAGCTGCCGCGGAACTCGGCGTGCAGATGTTGACGATCCACTTGAGCGGCGGATCGGAAATGATTCGTGCCGCCGTCGGCGCGCGGAAAAACAACATGTCGATCTTAGGCGTCACCGTTTTAACGAGCGCGAACAATCAGACGCTCAGCGAAACCGGAATTGCGGGCAAGATCGACAATCAGGTCCTGCGTTTAGCGAAGCTCGGCGTGAACGCAGGTGTAGACGGTCTCGTCGCGAGTCCGCACGAAACAAAAACGCTGCGAACGGAGTTCGGCGACAAAATCAAAATCGTCACCCCCGGCATCCGTCCTAGCGGCAGCGAAGCCGGGGATCAAAAGCGATTCATGACGCCGCGCGAAGCGATTGATGCCGGCGCGGATTACCTTGTTATTGGACGCCCGATTACTGGCGCTACTGATCCGAGCGAAGCTGCCGCGCGCATCGTCGAAGAGTTATCGGCTTAACGAACTACATGTCGATCTTTGCCGCGCTCGAGGTTTATCACGATGACGCGTTTCGCTCGGCCGCGATGAACATGGCCCTCGATGAAGCGTTGTTAGACACCGCGACCGCGCCCTCGATTCGTTTTTACCGGTGGGATCATCCCGCGCTTTCGTTTGGCTACTTCGGCAAATTCGCGGACGCGATTGACCACAATGGTCGCGATTATGCGCGGCGTTGGACCGGCGGCGGAATTGTTTTGCACGGCGAGGACCTGACTTATGCGATCGTCATTCCGGCGAACGATGCCGCTTTCGCCGAGTCGCCGATGTCGATCTATGAAAAAACGCATCGCGCAATTCAAAGCGCGATCGGGGCGGAGGCGCAACTCGCGGCGAAGGAATCGCCAAAGATTTCGGAATCCTGTTTCGCCAACGCTGTTCGCGCCGATGTGATGATGTATGGACGTAAGATCGCCGGCGCGGCGCAACGCCGGACGCGCCGCGGCTTACTGCAGCAAGGCAGCATCCAACATGTCGATCTTGCGCAGGATTTCGCGGATCGATTTGCCGGCGGGTTATCAGGAAACTGCAAGGTGCAAAGAATTGATGCTGAGCTTCTGAGTCGTGCGCGAGAGATTGCGACACAAAAGTACGGCAGCCAGGAATGGTTGCGGCGGCGGTAAAAAGTGGCGCGAGCGTCTCGCTTGCGATTTTAAAACAAGCAAGCGGGACGCTCGCTCCACCTATGCTTTGACAACCCGCAACGCGTCCCACTATCCTGAATGCGTGGAAGCTTTTGCAGGGACGGATCGGATGGACATCGCAAAGGGCGCTCCCCGCTCCGGCCGTCTCGCGCGCGTGGCCGAGCTGGTGCAACCGCATCTTCAGGAAGTCGACGCGCGCATCGTTAAACAAGCGGCGGCGTTCGATCCGGCAATCGAGGGTTACGTTTCGTATGCGATCGGCGGACGCGGCAAACGTTTGCGGCCACTCACCGCGCTGCTGGTTGGCGGCGCGACCGGCGAGATCACATCCGGACATGTCGATCTTGCCGTCATCGTCGAGCTGATTCACATCGCCACGCTGGTGCACGACGACATCATGGACGAAGCGGACCGGCGTCGCGCGCAGCCAACGGTCAATGCGCGCTGGGGAAATTCGCTCAGCGTTTTGTTAGGCGATTGTTTGTTCGCGCACGCGCTCAATCTTTCCGCCAGTTTCGATAATCCCGCGATCAGTCGCGCGATCGCTCGAACCGCGAGCGAAGTTTGCTCCGGCGAAATGATTCAGACCCAACGCCGATTCGATCTGCAACTGCGGGTCGAAGATTATTTGCGCATCGTCGAAATGAAAACGGGCTCGCTCTTTGCGGTGGCCGCGGAGTTGGCGGCGTTGATCAGCGGCGCGGCGAAAGACACGATCGACATCTTGCGCGCTTATGGCATGCGCATCGGCACCGCCTATCAAATTTACGATGACTGCCTCGATCTCGCGGGCACGGAAGCGAAAACGGGCAAAACGCTCGGGACCGATCTGCGCAAAGGCAAATTTACTTTGCCGGTGCTGAATTTTTTAAACGGCGCATCGGAGTTCGAACGCGAACGTTGTTCGGCTTGGATTTTGGAAGGACGCACAAACGAAGTCGCAGAACTTTTGCGTAATGGCGCGAGCAACGGTTCCCTCAACGCATCCATCACCACCGGCGCGCAAATGATTCGCGAAGCGCAGACCACGCTGGAGCCGATCGGCGCGAACGCGCACACGCAGGCATTGCACGACTTGGGCGAGGCGCTCGTCGAAATGCTCGAGCAACTGCGCATGTAAATGTCGCAGCTGAAAATCCGCGAGATGCCGCAGGACGAGCGGCCGCGCGAAAAACTCGCTGCGCACGGCGCCGATGCGCTGACCGATCCGGAACTGATCGCGATTTTGCTTCGCACCGGTGTTGTCGGAACGAACGTTGTCGATCTTGCGCGTGAGTTGCTGAAACAATTCGGATCACTCAGCGGATTGAGTCGCTGCTCGGTGGATGAGCTTTCGAAGATCCGCGGCATTGGCCCGGCCAAAGCTGTCGAGCTCGTCGCCGCGTTTGGATTAGGTCAGCGGCTTGCGCGGGAAACGTTGTCGAAACAAAAACTCGATTCGCCGGAGCTGGTGCATGAGTTAATGGGCGCGGAGATGCGGATGCTGCGGAAAGAATCGCTGCGCGTCGTGCTACTCGACACGCGCTATCATTTGATTCGCGTGGAAGAAGTTTCCATCGGCAGCATCAATGAAAGCATCGCCCATCCGCGCGACGTTTTCCGACCGGCGCTGATCGCTTCGGCCTACGCGGTCATCGTGGTGCACAATCATCCCTCGGGCGACGCGTCACCGAGCCAGACCGATCACAGCCTCACGCGACGTTTGGCGGAAGCGGCGGAGTTGCTACAGATCAAACTGCTCGATCACATCATCATCGGCGCGCCGGGCGAGCAAAGCCCCGGTTATTTCAGTTTCAAGGAGGCGGGCGTGCTGTGAAAATTCATCCGAGCGCGATTGTCGATCCTGCGGCACGGATCGAAAGCGACGTCGAGATTGGGCCTTACTCAATTATCGGCGCAAACACGGTGATCGGTGCAAGATCGACAATTCAATCTCACGTCGTCATCGAAGGCGACGTCACCATCGGCGAAAGTAATGTTATCGGACATGGCACCATCATCGGCGCGCCGCCGCAGGACGTTTCCTATTTGCCCGAACGAAAAACCAGCGTCGTGATCGGTAACGAAAATGTGTTTCGCGAATATTGCACTATCCATCGCGCCACGGCCGAGGGAACGGCGACGAAAATCGGCGACCACAATTTTCTGATGGTGGGCGCGCACATTGGCCACAATTGCGAAATCGGAAACAACGTCACGATCGCGAACAATTGCCTGCTGGCCGGTTACGTGCGCGTGGACGACCAGGCGTTCCTCGGCGGCGCATCGACCTTCCACCAATTCATGCGCGTGGGCCGGCTCGTCATGGTGCAAGGCAGCTCGGCCTTCGGCAAAGATTTGCCGCCATTCACGCTCGCCGCGGAACGAAACTCAATCATGGGACTGAACGTGATTGGTTTGAAACGCGCCGACTTTAGCGCGGAAGATCGACAAGAAATCAAAGCCGCCTTCAAACTGATCTACCTCGACGGCTTGAACATTTCCCAGGCGCTGGAAAAAGCGGCGACGCGGAAAGTCGGCGCAGCAGCGCGCGAATTTTTCGATTTCGTCGCGGAAGCGAAGAAGCGCGGCCTCTGTCCGTGCCGCGGAAAAGGCGAAGGCGAGTTGTCGATCTAACGAAGCAATCCAAGAAGCGCGAGCATCCGTCCGGTTTTTCCTTTCTCGGCGCGGTAGGAATAATACGCGCGGAGATCGCAGGCGGTGCAGACACCGCTGTCGTGAATTTGTTTCACGCCAAGTGACTTGGCTTGCTCGCGAACCTGCGCTGCGAAATCGATTTCGTAGTGCGGTGGACGAATACAGGGACTGAGTTGGACAATCATATTTGCGGGATTTGAGCCGAAGCGCGCGATCATTTGCGCGATGGCTTTGCCGACGATGTTTAGCTCGGTGCCCTTCTTGCCCGAATGGACCAGTCCGATGGCTGGGCTGATTGGATCGACAAGGTAAACCGCGCAGCAATCGGCCACTTGAATGCCGAGCGCGAGGCCGCGTTGATTGGTAATGAAGCCGTCGCAGCCGCTGAAGTGTTCATCGCCATTCTTCGCAAGATCGACAATCGCGATTTCGTTGCCGTGAACCTGCTCGACCGTGAGCAAGGGCCACTCGCCCATGCCTAACGAGCGCCGGACTTCGCGATGAACGGCGTCGAGTCGCCGCAATGCTTCGGCTTTGTCGTGCGCGACATCGATTCCGGGAATGCGTTTGATGAATGCGCTCAGACAAACGCCGGTCGCATCGAGCGCGGGAAAGCGCTCGACCTGCGCCATCGGGTCAGCGTTCGCCGGGAGTCCTGCGGTCGCCGGTGGAAGTGGTGTCACTGCCGGTATCGTAGATTGTCGATCTTGTCGCGCGCGGCGCCATGTTATTGAACGATTCGGTGTAAGTGCTCTGCTGTCCGGTCACGCGATCGAACTCGGCCAGCGTTGAATTATAACCGAAGAGCGCCTGCAATTTGGTCGACTCGGCGGTGGCCAGTTGCACCTGCGCGTTCAGCACATCCAATTGCGTGCCCGCGCCGGCATCGAGGCGCGCCTTGGCCAGACGCACCGCTTCCAACGCTTGCTCGACATTCTTTTCCTGACTTTGAATGAGCTCGCGATTCTGAATCAAATTCGAATAGGCCTGTTGAATCTCGAGCTCGACCTGCCGCACATCGTCGTCGTAGGTGATCTTCGATTGCGAGAGTAACGCGCGCTGTTGCTTGATGCGGCCGTAGTTTTCGCCGCTGTCCCACACGTTCCAGCTTCCGTTCAGGCCGAAGACGTAACCTTTCGACGCCTGGCTGAAATCCGTGGTCAAAGGCGAACTGAAAATGTC
The DNA here is from genome assembly GCA_040002925.1 of Spartobacteria bacterium. Taxonomy (GTDB): domain Bacteria; phylum Verrucomicrobiota; class Verrucomicrobiia; order Chthoniobacterales; family UBA10450; genus JAJPGZ01. The sequence goes on from JBDUDM010000073.1 coordinate 8,812, forward strand.
GTAGCCACCGGTGGCGTTGATCGTGGGAAAATATCCGCCGAGCGCGACGTGGACCTGCTCGATCTGGTTGTAAACATTCGACCGCGCTTGCTTCAAAAACGGCCGGTGTCGTTTTCCCAACTCGATCGCCTGCACCAAGGCAATTTCGCGCGGGTTATACGGCATTCCCCCGATGGTTTCGAGAGGCGCGCCAGCACCGCGCAACGGATCGAAATCCAGTCCGAGAGTTTTGGCCAGAATCAATTGCGAGATGCGGAAACTATTGCGCGCCGAAATCAGATTCGGGATTTGATTCGAGAGCGCGACCTGCGCTTGCAAGACGTTGAACCGCGGGACGGTGCCGGCATCGAATCGATTCTGTTGATCTTTCAGCTGGCTTTCCAGCAATTGAACCTGCTCTTCCTGCACTCCGATAAGCTCTTTGTTCACAACGATCTGATAGAACTGCGTCTTCACCGTCGCGATCACCTGATCGACCGTATTTCGGAAAGCGAAGTAAGCGCCGTCGCGCTGAAAGAAAGTGCCGCGGATCGAGCGGAACGTGCTGTAATTAAAACCGAGCTGCGTTCCAGTAATCCGGATTGCATAGGAAGTATCGGTGCCGCCGACGCTCGAGCCGCCACCACCGCCTCCACCCGTGCCGATACCGCCCGTTCCGCCGCCAGAACTAAATGAGCCACCGCCGAGATTCGGATCGGTCCAGTTCAACTGCGCGGTCGGGTTCACATGCGGCAATGCCTGCGCGGCGATTTCCAACACGACACCTTTCGTGCGCTCAATTTCCTGCTTGGCGCGCAGGATGTCGGGATTGCGAATGAGCGCCTGCAGAATCGCCTGTTCGAGAGTGAACCGGCGCGGGCCGCTCTCGGAAAACAACATCGAGTTCGATGTCGTCGTCGTCCGGGTCGTAGTTGTCGATCTTGTCTCGTCGCCGGCAAAGACGCCGGTCGCCGTCAGCGCGACCGCGCCGACCAGACCGAGGCTGAAAATTTTTCGCATGAAGTCGATGGGATCCGAAAGTTAGATGCGGGCCGGCGACTGCGCGGATTCAATTAAAGCGCTTCGCACCGCTGTGTGATAGCACTGCGACCGAACGATTGGCAATCATTTCGATTGGCAGCAATCGTAAATCTTGCTGTAGATCTGGAGCCAGCTCTTCTGCTCATCGGGCGACAATTGCTCCATCATCTTCATCAAGTTGACGACCATGTCTTCGCGGATACGGCGGACCAGGGCCGATCCTTTGGGCGTGATGCAAACCATTACTTTGCGCCGATCTTCCCGCGCGCTCGCCCGCACCACGTAATCGGAATTTTCCA
>JBDUDM010000169.1:0-3009 GCA_040002925.1 Spartobacteria bacterium
TGAAATCGCAGCGCGCTCGCAAGCGCTTCCGCGCCACCCGCCGTTTCGCCATCGGCCAGCACCACGATGAGACCTTGAAAAGCCGGGTCGCGATCGGAACTGAAGGCGTGATCTTTCCCCTGTTTCTTGAGCGTGAACAAGATTTTGCCTTTTACCGTGAATCTTCTCGCAAACTCGGCCGCAGTTTCGAAATCGCTTCCCGCACTCGCGCGAAGATCGACAACCAACGCGTCCACCTTTTTCGTCGCGAACTCAGCGATCTTCTTTTCCATCGCCGCGAGGTTCGCCGCGTTCAATGTCCCGAGCCGCAGATAACCTACGTGATTCTCCAAAATCTCGCCGTAAAATTGCGCCGCGATTTCCGGCTGTCCCGCGTTCTTGTCCGCTAACAATAGCAACCCCGGCCCGAGCCGCGTCATCAAACCTTCGATCGTCGCGCGACTTAACTGCGTCTCATTGATCGCTTCCGGATTCGTAAAATTCTTTTTCAATAACGACACCGCCGCTTCGAGATCGGGCGCAGTCAGTGATTCGATCAACTCCTTCGTGCTCGGCGTGGCGGAGGGTTTCGGCGAAGGCGATTGCGCCAGCGCGGTCATGACCGCGAAAAAAATGAGTGCCGTCGAAAAAAATCGGAACATCAGTAGATGTCGATCTTAGCGAGGCGGCATGCTCAGGGCAATATCGCGCCGGAAATGCGCACCCTCGAATTGAATGCGCGCGACGGCTTCGTAGGCGCGCTCTCGCGCCGCTTCGACGGTCGATCCAAGCGCGGTCACCGCTAGTACACGGCCGCCCGCGGTAATCACTTCCGCATTTCGCCGTTTCGTTCCCGCATGAAAAATTTGCACGTCCGGAAGGTTGGCTGCGTCTTCCAAACCGGAAATCGTTTTGCCGACTTCGTATTTGTCGGGATATCCGCCGGAAGCCATCACCACCGTAACCGACGCGCGCTCATCCCATTCGATCGTTTGATTGTCGATCTTCCCGTCAATAGTCGCTTGCAACAGCGGCAGCAAATCCGATTTCAGGCGCGGCAAAATGGCCTGCGTCTCCGGATCGCCGAACCGGCAATTGAACTCGAGGATATGCGCGCCGTTTTTGGTCAGCATCAATCCCGGGAAAAGTAATCCGCGAAAGGTGATCCCCTGCGCGCGCAAACCGTCGAGCAATGGTCCCATGATTTCGCGCTCGAATTGCGTCTGCAAATCCTTGCTCCAATTATTCGCCGGACTGAGCGCGCCCATGCCGCCGGTATTCGGCCCTTCATCGCCGTCGAACGCGCGCTTGTGATCGCGCGCCGTCGCCAGCATTCGATAATTGTCGCCATCGACCAGCGCGTGCAGCGAACACTCGCTCCCGCGCAAAAATTCCTCGATGACAACGCGTGCACCGGCATCGCCGAAAAGGCGTTGCTTCATCATCAATTCGATTGTCGATCTTGCCGTGTCTTTGTCGGACGCGATGATCACGCCTTTGCCGAGCGCGAGCCCGTCCGCTTTGATCACGATTGGAAATTGCACCTCGTCGCAGTAATCCAACGCTTCCGGCGCATCGGCAAATGTCCGCGCCGTCGCGGTCGGAATATTTTGCGCCGCCATTAATTCCTTCGCGAAAATTTTGGACGACTCCAACCGTGCCGCCGATTTCGTCGGCCCGAATACGCGCAATCCCTGTGCGTTAAAAAGATCGACAATCCCCAGCGCCAGCGGATCGTCCGGCCCGACCACGGTAAGATCGACACGGTTCTGTTTCGCGAAGCGGCCAAGCCCCGACAAATCGCTCGCGCCGATCGCGACATTCTCCGCCAGCTCTGCCGTCCCCGCGTTGCCCGACGCGCAAAACACCTGATCGACCCCCGGCGATTGCTTTAATTTCCACAACAGCGCGTGCTCGCGACCGCCGCTGCCGATGACCAGAATCTTCATCCTGATTCAATCAAAATCTGTAACGCGCCGGCCACGTCACCGCGGAGCCGCCAAGTTCAGTCGCGCAAGTTTTCAGTTCGTTCTCGAAGAATTTCGCCAGGTGCGCACGCATGGCGTCGTTGAGCCGCAGCTTTTCCTTTATCCCTTTTGGATTGTGATCCACGGCCAGAGCGCCGCTCGGTTTCGTCGCGTCACCACCTAGGAATTGCACGATCCCGCTGCGCACTTCCGCCGCGTCTCGCTTGAGATCGTCGAAGAAATAAAGACCAAACGAGTCATGCGCAACGCAATGTCGCCACCGCGCCACGATCGTGGTCAGATGCGATCGCAGCATCACTTCCGGTCGCTGCAAATGCTGCGTGACCGCATCGAAGTCATTTTCGGCAAATGGCGCGATCACGCCGTGCCGTACCCACATCGACAATTGCGACCACGCGCGCTCAACCGGATCCCGCGCGAGAAAAATTATTTTCATGCTCGGAAATCGCTCGGTGATCCGCCCGGCCATTGCGTCGGGTAAAGTCGAATAGCCCGGCGTGATATCGCCCGAGATGAGCGCGCCTTTCGGCTCAAAGAGCGCGGCGTAGCCATCGAAATCGACGGTCTCCTGCGAGCGAAGTTTTTCCATGCGCTCGACAAACTGGATGTCGCGTTGATCTCGCGCATTCTGTCGCGCGATTCGCAGCCGGTCCGATTTTCTTTCCAAACGCGCGCGGCCGAGACGATCGAAATAATGCAGCTCCTTCAGCGGCGGCATCCAAAAATCCGGATGCGAGCGCAGTTGTTCGTACAACCAGCCCGTCCCCGCCTTCTGCGCGCCGACGCATAAAAAATCCGGTCCCATCTCGAATTGTCATTACATCTGTTGCGCGCCCAGCCGCGAATCACAAATTGAAATCGATGGCCCGTAAGATCGACAAGTTACCTACGATCATTTTACCGGCGGAAGATTTCGGCACAGCACCAGTATTTTGCGCTGGCGAAAAAACAAAGCTAGGTCGAGCATCGCGAAGGAAAATCGTTGCTCCTGCTGTAGCCGCTTCGCTCTGCGAAGCGCGCGCGTCGCCCAGAGGGCGACGGC
>JBDUDM010000011.1:0-31579 GCA_040002925.1 Spartobacteria bacterium
AAGCGCTGAAAGCATCTAAGCGCCAAGCCTGTCCCAAGATGAGATCTCCCTGAAGGGTCGTGGTAGACCACCACGTTGATAGGTCACTGGTGTAAGTGCAGTAATGTATTCAGCTAAGTGATACTAATAACCCGTTCGGCTTGATCATTTTCTTTTCTGTTAACCCGTTGCTTCGGCAACGAGGCAACGGCACACAGAGGAGACAAATGATCTCAAAATAAAACGAAGCCCGAAAAAGTTAGTTCCTACACTTCCTGTATGTAGATTTCAGAGAACCAGTCGTTCTTTTTGAAATCTTGAAAAACGTCGATCGCAAGATCGACATCGTCATTAGAGACTCGGCCTCGCGCTTGCGTCGCTGCGAAAGCAGCGAAACCGCCAGTGCGGTTCCGCACTCTGGTGATCATAGCGCAGTGGCACCACCCGTTCCCATTCCGAACACGGCAGTGAAACGCTGCAGCCCCGATGGTAGTACGGCGATAGGCTGTGCGAGAGTAGGACGTCGCCAGAACTAAAGCCCCGCTGGGTTCATTCTCAGCGGGGCTTTTGCTTTTCATTCATGTTCACCGGGAAACAACTTGAATAGAGTGCAATTCCTCGGGTCTAATCCGAACATGAATACCAAATCAATCCTCAGTTTGTTAGCAGCGACAACGTTCGCGTTCAGTAGCGTAGCCATCGCAGCGGTCCAGGATTATCAGGTGACCGGCCCAATCACGGAAGTAAACGACAAGATGATCGTAGTCGAAAAAGGCGCCAAGAAGGAGCGCTTCGAGATCGCTCGCGACTCGAGCACCAAAGCCACCGGCGAAATGAAAGTCGGCGACAAAGTCACTGTTCATTACAACATGACCGCGACCAACATCGAAATGAAAGCCGACAAGGGCGCAAAGAAAGACGCTAAAGCCGCCGCCAGTCCGGCCGCTTCACCGAAGAAATAATTTCGGGATTCGAAATTCAAAACGCCGGATGCCCGCAAGCATCCGGCGTTTTTGCTAAGATCGACATCTCCATTCGCTGCGTCAGCGGCGGCGACCACCGCCGAGGATCCCACCAAGGACGCCGCGCATAATCTCCCGGCCAACCTGCGTTCCCGCCGAACGCACCACGCTCTTGATCATGGAAGTAGCCATCGAATCATGAACGGCACCGCGCGGACCCACCGTCGGTTGAAAGACGGAGCCGGCCGTCCCTAAAACTTTCCCGAAGACCGATTCAGTTGTGCCTCCCTCCGGCGCGGAAGCTGGCGACGAAGTTCCAGCCTCGATTTTCTGGCCCGCCCGTGCCTGCAGTTTTTCGTAAGCCGATTCTCGATCCACCGCCTTTTCGTAATGCCCGGCCACCGCCGACGAGCCGATAACCTGGGCCCGCTGTTCCGGCGTAATCGCCCCGACCTGGCTGCGTGGCGGAACAATTTTTGCACGCTCCACAATTTGGGGAGTTCCGTTTTCCTCCAACATCGACACCAAAGCTTCGCCCACCGCGAGTTCGGTGATCACTGTTTCCACCTTAAACTTCGGGTTCTGTCGAAAAGTCTGCGCCGCCGCGGTGACCGCCTTCTGATCGCGCGGCGTAAACGCGCGCAGCGCATGCTGAACGCGGTTCCCCATTTGGCCAAGGACCACGTCGGGAATATCGAGCGGATTTTGGCTAACGAAATAAACGCCGACCCCTTTCGAGCGAATTAATCTCACCATTTGCTCGATCTTTTGTTCAACCGCCGGCGCGATGTCCGTAAACATCAGGTGCGCTTCGTCGAAAAAGAAGACCAGCTTCGGCTTTTCCGGATCGCCGATTTCGGGCAGGCGCTCGAACAGCTCCGACAGCATCCAGAGCAGGAATGTCGCGTAAACTTTGGGAGCCTCCTGCATCAACTTTTCAGCGGCGAGGATGTTGATCACCCCCTTCCCTCCTTGCGTCTGGATCAGATCATCGAGATCCAAAGCGGGTTCGCCGAAAAATTTGTCCGCGCCCTGTGACTCAAGCGCCAGCAGATTGCGCTGGATCGCGCCAGCGCTCGCGGCCGAGACATTGCCGAACTGCGTTTTAAATTGGTCGGCGTTGTCCGCCACATACTGAAGCATCGAGCGCAGATCTTTCAGATCGAGAAGCAGCAATCTGCCTTCATCCGCGATCTTGAAGACCATATTGAGCACTCCTTCCTGCGTATCGTTTAACTCAAGCAAACGACCGAGCAAAAGTGGTCCCATCTCAGACACGGTCGCGCGGACGGGATGGCCGTGTTCTCCGAACACATCCCAGAAAACTACCGGATAGGCCTCACCGATGAAGTTGTCGATCTTGAGTTCCTTTGCGCGTTCCACAATTTTCGGATTATTCGCGCCGGCCTGACTCAAACCCGCCAGGTCCCCTTTTACGTCCGCCATGAACACTGGAACGCCTCGCGCGCTAAAATTTTCCGCCAGCGTTTGCAGCGTGACCGTTTTACCCGTGCCGGTCGCTCCGGCGATCAGCCCGTGCCGGTTCGCCATCTTCGGGAGGAGAAAGATTTGCTCGGTCGATTGCGCGATGAAAATAGGATCGTTCATAAAAATTTAAGCAAAGATCGACATCTTTATGCGCGCTTCGGCCAGCCGCCTAACAGGAGGCCGCTCGCGGCAAAAGCGAGCAGCGGCCGCCCCATATCAAGCAAGGTGAGCGGCCATGGATTAGTTCCAAACGAAGAGAACATCGCGACCGTCGCGTGTTCGACGAAGAGAAACGCGAACCAACAGATCAGCGCAATTTTCAAACCGGCGATCGCGTTGGTCACATTCAATCTGCCAATCAACGACGCCAATGCGTAATTCACCACAATCGACGTGACGATCGCCACCAGGTAGGGCGCGACCTCATGAGGATTTTCAATATCCGACATCGTCTTCGCGTGCAGATTCAACCAGACGTTGCCGAAGATCGCATACCAGCCGAAGCCGATGAGTTGATGGATCACGACCAGGACCCAGACCGCGACATGATTGATTCGAGTGTTCATGGCGACATCATCGGTAAACGCTTGCCCTCTCGGCAAGTTGAAAGCAAGATCGACATCGCATGAGCGGAACTTTCTTTCTCTTTCTCGGCGGACTCGTAGCGCTCGCGTTTCTCGTTTTAATTTGGCGTCGCCGCAAAATGCCGATGTTGCTGCGCGCGATCCTGATCATTGCCGCCGCTGCCATCGTGATTTTCGTCGGTTGGACGTTGTTCGCGGTCGCGAGTGGTCCGGCGTTGCCGAAATAATTTATTCCGCAACCGCGGCTTCGACGAGGTTCTCCATCACATTCGGATCCGGCGGCGTGGCATCGCGCGGAGCTGCCTCGATCGCGATAATGGAAAATTCCGATGAGCTCGTATCGGTATTCAAGGTCACGACTTCGCCGAGCGCGTGCCCGAGCAATGCCTGGCCGATGGCAGCCTGATACGAAATGATATTGCGCTGCGGGTCGCCATCCCATGCGCCGAGGATCGAGTAAGTTTCTTCCTTGCGCGATTTTTCATCGCGCAACGTCACGACCGTCCCGATGGAAACGCGTGACGTATCCGGACTTTCAAACGCAGTGCCGCGCGCATTTTGCAGCGCGGTTTCGAGCTCGGCCCTCCGCCGCCCGAGCACCGCCTGCATTTGTTTCGCCGCCTTGTATTCGAAATTCTCGCTCAGATCGCCATAGGAACGCGCCAATGCGATTTCCTTAACGTTTTCCGGAATTTTTTTCTTCACCAGCTCTTCATATTCAATCTTCCGCTTCTCCAAGCTGCTCCACGAGACGACCAGCGCGGCCGCTTTTTCTTCGGTTTGGCCGCCAGTGATCATTCCTTCGAGTTGCGGATGAAGCTTCACGATGCGCGCGAGCAATGATCGCTTCGTCAATTCGTCGAAAAGCGGGCTCAACAAAAGCTTTCGCATGGCATCGCGCGCCGGACCGACTTCTGCCTCCGCAAACATCGCGCCGAGTAGTTGGCGATCTTCCACCAGCGTGCGCTGCAATCTGCTGCCGCGGGTCGGATTGTTATGCTGGTCGCGATCGATCGCCGATAAGATCGCGCCGAACAATGCCGGCGTGATTAATTCATTCCAGCGCTCGCGTTCGCCACAGAGCCAGACCAGCATTTCGCCGGTGGCAGAATGTTCCTTGATGCTTCGCTCAATCGTCGCGCGCAACTCGGCATGATGTCCGGCTTCGCTGAAAATCCGCGCGATCTGCGCGACGAGCCGCGCGTGACTGACCTGCATCAGTTGCAACGCGCGCTCGGTCCAGCGTTCACCGAGCGCTTCGGGCAGGACCTGCAAAACACGCTTCTCTTTTGCCGCCACCAGCTTTGGCAAGATCGACACTAACCTTTTCTCTTCCTCCTGGATCAACTTCGACAAAGTCAATCCGATGTGAGTGGTGTGCAGCTTCGGAAAACGCTCAATCAAATCATCCCGCGAAATCACCAGGTCGAAGGTGTATTCCGGATGCAGCTTCTGATTCCGTGCCGCGATGTTCTCGATCGCCGCGATGATCGGCTGCAGTTGCTTCTCCGGATCGTCAAACTCGTGATGAAACTTCACCATCTGATCGATCGCGGCCGCCTGCTCTTTCGGCTGACGCGCTTGTTCGAAGAAGGCGGCTAACTCATCCGAACGCGCGACTTTCTCGCCGCGCAACTGCACCGGCTCCGTCTTCTTCGCCGGGACGGAAAAGTAACCGGTCGATTTCAAAAGTTTTTTGGTCGAATCCCACCAGCGTTTCCATTCCGCTTCGTTAAAAATATCGCCGAGCAGCATCTCGCTGATTTGCTGAACCGTGGCGGAGCCGCCTGTGCTTTCGAGAATGTTGCGCATGACGGCGGCCGGATCGCTCTTGATCAGTTGCTTCACGCCCGGCAGATCGGTCGCCTTGCGGGAAAGAAAATGTTCGGTCGTAAGCGGCGTCAGATTGTCCGCCGCATACTGGATTTGCATGGCGTGGCCTTTTTTGCCTGCAAAATCGATCGCGATCTGATTAACGAGAAGGTTCCACTCCGCCACGCGACCAAAGCCCCAGCTCTTGTGGAGGCAAAACGTGCCCGGCGGCAAATGCTCGAGTTTCTCGGCGGCAGCTGAGGTCAATTTTCCCGATTCGACTAGTTTTTCCAGCTGCGAATCCATGAGGTCGCACAAACTACGTCGAACAAAGCCCGGTGCGAGTGAAAATTGAGCGTGCGCGGGAGTGTTTGCCATTGCCGCGACGCGTTCACCATGAAACGGTTTCGGCGGTGACGACGAGTATCTGGTTTTGGATTGCGTTTCACGTCGGCGTATTCGTTGCGTTGATTGTCGATCTTGCGCAATTCAAGCGGCGCGACCGTGAATTGACCCTGCGCGCCGCCACCCGACGCAGCCTCATCTGGGTCTTCCTTTCGCTCGGCTTCAACGTCCTCGTTTGGAAAACGCGCGGACCAGACGTCGGTCTCGATTTTCTCACCGGTTACCTCATCGAATACTCCCTCAGCGTCGATAACATCTTCATTTTCGTTATCATCTTCCAATATTTCCGGGTTACCGGTCGCGCGCAGCATCGCGTTTTGGTCTGGGGAATTCTCGGCGCGCTGGTCATGCGCGGCGTGATGATCGGCCTCGGTGTCGCGCTCGTCTCGCGCTTTCACTTTATCCTCTATCTCTTCGGTGGCTTTCTGTTGCTCACTGCGGTCCGGATGTTTTTCACCAAGGCCGGTAACGAGGATTTCAAGAACAGCATTATCATGCGCGCTTGTCGCAAGGTGGTTCCGGTCACGCGCGATTTTTACAACGAGAACTTCACCACCAGCATCAACGGCCGCTGGATGCTCACCCCGCTCGCGCTCGTTCTCATCATCATCGACGTGATGGATCTTCTCTTCGCCGTTGATTCCATTCCCGCCGTCTTCGCCATCACCCAGGACGCGTTCATCGTTTACACCTCGAACATTTGCGCGATCCTCGGCCTGCGTTCGCTCTACTTTCTCCTCGCCGGTTTGATGAACCGATTCATTTATCTGCGCACCGGGCTTTCGTTCATTCTCGCATTCGTCGGATTTAAAATGCTCTTGGCCAAGTATTTCGTTCTGCCAAACGCCGTCTCGCTACTGGTTATTCTTTTTATCCTCGGAGCCACCATTACCGTCTCGGTGATCGTCACCAACAACCGCGGCCCGACTAAGAAAACAAAATCAAAGGTTGCTTCGCGCGTCTAAAGGTTGTTTTACCTGTTGAGGAGGCTGAAATGAAAAAGATTCTCTCACTCTCGGTTCTCGTGATTCTCTGTCACACCGCTTTCGCCGATATTCAGGATCCGCCGTCGAACGATTACGGCCCCACTCGCAAACTCGGCCGCGGCCTATCGAATCTCTTCCTCGCGCCGGCCGAAATCACTGTGACGATCGCCAAGATTAACACCGACGAAGGCAATTCCGCTGCCGCCGGCTACGGCGTCGTGCGCGCGCTCGGTCGTTCCGCCACCCGCCACATCGCCGGTTTCATCGAAGTCATTATCTTCCCCGCCCCGATCTGGCGCTCGAGTTATTATCCGCTTATGCCCAGCGACACGCGCTACATCCACGCGGGCTATTCGGAATTTCCGCCGGAGCTCGGGAACGAATCCAAATATCCTTACGTGCGCGACTACTGAGTCGCGATTCCTTCAAACGCCGCGATGCGTCGGTGTCCATATGAACTTGTGCATCTGGAGTTGAAACCGCACATCGAGCTTGTCGGCCAGAATCCAGTCCACGATTTCGCGCGGATCGATCCGGCCGAAGATCGGCGAGAATAAAACGGCACCACAGCGTTTCGTTAGGTCGAAAAGTCCAACTTTCTCGCGCGACCATTCGTAATCTTCACGCGAACCAATCACGAATTTCACTTCATCTTTGCGATTGAGCTTGTCGATGTTCGACCAAAGATTTCGCTCCACCTCGCCGCTCCCCGGCGTTTTCAAGTCCATGATCCGGTGCACGCGCGCATCGACGGCCGAGATGTCATGCGCACCGCTCGTCTCCAACAACACGGTGTGGCCGGCCTCGCACAAGATCGACATCAACGGCAGCACATTCTTTTGCAGCAACGGCTCGCCGCCCGTGATCTCGACCAGCGGACAATTAAACTTCGCCACAAGATCGACAATCTCATTCAGCGCCGTCTTTTTCCCTTCGTAAAACGCATACTCCGTGTCGCAGTAACTGCAGCGCAGATCACAAAACGTGAGCCGCACAAACACGCAGGGCCGTCCCGCAAACGTGCTCTCACCCTGCACCGAGTGATAAATTTCATTCACGGTCAGCGTCTTTAACTGATCGGTTGTCATGGGAACTGAAGCAGGAGTTTGGCGGCGAACCATAACATCACCACCGCGGTCAGCGCTTGCGTAAGAATCTGCCACTCCGGCCGCGCAAACAGACGCGCGCCTAATTTTACCCCCGCGCAGAGCACTAACGTCCAGGTAATGGCTCCGAGCACGACGGAACAAGCCAGCGCCAGCGAGCGTTGGAGATTCGTGTTTTGCGTGGCCTGACTTCCGATCACAGCGAGCCAAAACCCGATATTCCACGGACTGCTCAGCGCAAAAAGCAATCCGAGCGAATATCCGCGCTGGTTGCGCTCGTCGGGCGGAATCCTCGCTTCAGTGCAGTGGTGACTGTGAAAAGTTCGCCACGCCGCGCGCGCAAATATTACGGCCAGTACCATCAGCAATATCAGGCTCATGACCGCCAGGCCGCGACGAATCGATGGCGAATTCAACAGGGCGCCCGCCCCGAGTGAAACCGCCAGCGCCCAGAAAAAATCGCCGGTGCACGCGCCGAGCCCGATCGGCCAGGTCGCCCAGAATCCGCCGCCGCGTTCTTTCGGCAAAAGTCCGCGTCGGATCATCTCGGCGTTGACCGGCCCCGGCGGCCACGCCACCGACCAGCCCAGCACAAATCCGTTAAGCAAGATCGACATCTCTATTTGAACGTTGAACGTTACCCCTACGCATGGCGAATAAGATCGACAACTGCTTCGCGCAGCTGCGCGCGGAAAAACGCAAGGGCTTCATCCCCTACATTTGCGCCGGCGATCCGAGCTTTGACATCACGGTCGATCTTGCTCTCGCTCTCGAAAAATCCGGCGCCGACATTCTCGAGCTCGGCCTCCCCTTCTCCGATCCGCTCGCCGATGGAATCGTAAACCAACTCGCCGCGCAACGCGCGCTCACCGCCGGCGCGACCACGCGCGGCGTGCTCGAGTGTGTCCGCCGCATCCGCGCAAGATCGACAATTCCCATCATTCTCTACACCTACCTGAATCCGATCTTTCAATTCGGACTGGAAAAGTTTCATAGCGAAGCGGAAGCGGCCGGCGTGGACGGCTTGCTCATCCTCGATCTCCCGCCAGAGGAAGATGTCGATCTTGCCATCGGCAATCTCGTTCACATCCGGCTCATCGCTCCGACGACACCGCGCGAGCGCATCGCGACGATTGCGAAAAACGCGAAGGGTTTTCTTTACTATGTCTCGCGCGAAGGCGTCACCGGTGCGCGCGAAAACGTTGCCAGTTCACTCGCTGCGCAGGTTGCGCTCCTGCGCGAATTATCGGATCTGCCCATCGCAGTCGGGTTCGGCATTTCCACTCCCGCTCACGCGCGCGAAGTCGCGCAGCACGCCGACGCGGTCGTAGTCGGCAGTGCGATTGTCGATCTTATCGCCAAGCATGGAGACAATGCCGTCGGCGAAGTAAGCCGGCTCGCGCGGGAATTGATCGCCGAGATCAAGCAAGTAGAGTGACCGGAGATATGTTGCGCTTTACCAAAATGAACGGAGCCGGCAACGATTTCGTCATGATCGACAATCGTGCCGGGAGCATTCGGCTCGACCATAAACAGATCGCGCATATTTGCGATCGCCATCGCGGCGTCGGCGCGGATGGAATTCTGCTGTTGGAGAAACCCGAAAACGGCGCCGATTTTCGCATGCGCTATTACAACGCCGACGGCGGCGAAGCGGAGATGTGCGGAAACGGCGCGCGCTGCTTCGCCCGATTCGCCGACAAACTTAGTGGCGTGCGCGAGAAGGTTTCTTTCGAGACTCCGGCCGGGATCATCGGTGCACGTCTGCACGACGAGCTGGTCACTTTGACCATGAGCGCGCCGACCGATCTGCGTATGAACGTGCGACTGCAGATCGATGGCGAGGAAGCCGTCGTCCATTACATCAACAGCGGTGTGCCGCATGTGGTCGTGCCGGTTTCACGGATCGACGTCGTGCATGTCACGAGTCAGGGCGCGGCTATTCGCAAGCACAAAGAATTTTCGCCGAAAGGCGCGAACGTGAATTTCCTGGAGAAGCGGGGCCCGAAAAATATCGCCATTCGTACGTACGAACGCGGCGTGGAAGACGAAACATTGGCGTGTGGAACGGGAGTCGTAGCGAGCGCTTTGATTTTTAGCGTAACCGAAAATGTGGATGGACCGGTTCGGATTTTGGTTCGCGGCGGGAGCGAATTGGAAGTCGATTTCGAGCGCAAAGGAGAACAGTTCAGCGATGTGACGCTCACTGGTCCGGCTGAGTTTGTTTTCGAAGGGACGATCGAGATTTAACTCGCGATGTTCCGCGGCACATTCACTGCGCTGGTCACTCCATTCAGCGATGGAGATGTCGATCTTTTCGCGTTTGCAAAATTAATCGAAGCGCAGATCGCGGCGGGAATAACTGGCGTGATCGCGGTCGGAACCACCGGCGAATCCCCTACTCTCACGCACGACGAACGCGAAAACGTTATTCGCCGATGTGTGGAAATTGCACGCGGTCGTTGCAGCGTTCTCGCCGGCACCGGTTCCTATTCCACGCATGACGCGATCGGTGCTACCCAGCGAGCGGAGAAGCTCGGCGTTAACGGCGCCCTCATCGTGGCTCCGTATTATAACAAACCGAGCCAGGAAGGTTTGTTCCGTCATTTCAAAGCGATCGCGGAAGCAACGAAGTTGCCGATCATGCTCTACAATATTCCCGGACGTTGCGGCGTGGACATCGGCGCCGACACGGTCGCGCGCCTGGCCGAAAGCTGCGGCAATATTGTGTCGATCAAAGAAGCGAGCGGCAGCGTTGAACGCGTGAGCGAGTTACGCAGCCGGCTGCCAGATTCGTTTACGATTTTGAGCGGCGACGATTCGTTAACCTTGCCTTTCATGGCCGTCGGTGCCGTCGGGGTGGTCAGTGTCGCTTCCAATGTTTTTCCTGCGGAAGTTTGCGCACTCGTGAATGCTCATGCATCCGGTGATTTAAAAGCGGCGGAGCAAATGCATCGCCGCATGTTTCCCATCTTTAAGGATTTGTTCATCGAACCGAATCCGGTGCCGGCGAAAACGGCACTCGGCTGGCGCGGAGTCATGTCGGCGGAAGTGCGATTGCCATTGTGCGAAATGACCGAAGCGAACCAGGTCCGTTTGCGCAAAACGCTGGACGCCTTCGAGAAATCAAAATGAAACAGCCGGTGCGCGTGTTGCTCGTCGGCTCGGCCGGCCGCATGGGACAAACGATTGTCGATCTTGCCAAAGGCGACGCGAAGATCGACATCGTCGCCTTGTGCGATCAGGGCGACGCACTTGAACCCGCCATTTCGCATTCCGATGTGGTGCTGGATTTTAGTCACGCCAGCGCGCTCGAGGAAATTTGTCGCGCTGCCTCTAAATACAAACAACCTCTCGTCATCGGCACGACCGGACATTCCGGGTCGCATCGGCAAACGTTAAACAAATGCGCGAAGGTATTGCCCATCGTGCTCGCGACCAATTTCAGCGTCGGCGTAAACACGCTCTTTTGGCTAACGAAGAACGCGGCGGAGATGCTCGGACCGGAATTCGATCTCGAGATTGTGGAAACGCATCATCGGATGAAGAAAGATTCGCCTAGCGGGACAGCGAAAACGTTGGTCGAGATTTTGCAGAACGCGCGCAAGATCGACAAGGTGCGTCACGGCCGCGAGGGCGACGTGGGCAAACGCCCGGCCGACGAAATCGCGGTTCATTCGATTCGCGGCGGCGATGTCGTGGGCGATCACACCGTGCTCTTCGCCGGACCAGGCGAGCGTCTGGAGTTGATCCATCGCGCGAGCAGCCGCGAAACTTTTGGCAAGGGCGCGTTGCGCGCCGCGCAATGGGTCGTCGGCAAACCGCCCGGATTTTATTCGATGCAAGATGTGCTCGGCTTATAGTGGCGCGACCTTCCAGGTTGCGAATTACAAGGTCGCAAGCGGGACGCTTGCGCTACTTTTAAAATGAGAGCGGGCCTTGCGCTCGGTTCCAATATCGGAGAGCGACTGGAGAATTTACGCGCGGCCCGAAAAGCGATTGTCGATCTTGCCGGCATTTCGCCGCCTATCCTGGCCTCTCCGATTTATGAAACCGAACCGGTGGATTGCGAACCGGGAGCTTCGACATTTTGGAACGCGGTCATGGAAGTCGGTTACGACGGCGACGCGGTCGAACTTTTACCGCAGCTGAAGCAAATCGAACTGGCGATGGGACGTCCGGCCGAGCACGTGCGCAACCTTTCCCGTAAGATCGACATCGACCTGCTTTATTTCGGCGACGCTAAGATCGACAACGAACAGTTGCGCGTGCCGCACCCTCGTATGCACGAGCGGAAATTTGTTCTGCAGCCCCTCGCCCATATTCAGCCGGAGTTGATTTTGCCCGGGCAGACATTGCCCGTGCGCGAGTTGCTCGCGCAAACCGAAGGTTGGAGTAAGGTTGTTGCTCGGCCGGAAGAATGGTGAGCGCTATGAAAGATTTTCGCGAAATGAAACGGCGCGGGGAAAAGATTACCGCGCTGACGGCCTACGATTATCCGACGGCGCGTCTGCTCGATGAGAGCGGGATCGACATCATTCTGGTGGGCGATTCCGTCGGGATGGTCGTGCTCGGCTACGAAGACACAACGCAGGTGACGCTCGAGGCGATGCGGCATCACACCGCGGCCGTCGCGCGTGGAGTGAAACGCGCGTTGCTGGTGGCCGATCTTCCGATTGGCACCTACGCAACGCCGGCGCAGGCGCTCGCGAGCGCGAAACAACTTGTCGATGTTGGCGCGGAAGCGGTGAAACTCGAAGGCGGCGCGAGTCGCGTGGCGCAAATCGAAGCGATTACCCGCGCGGGAATTCCGTTCATGGCGCACATCGGGATGCTGCCGCAAAGCGTGCGCGAAGAAGGCGGCTATAAAGTGAAAGGCCGAACACAATCGGAAGCAGACGCGCTCGTGGCCGACGCGAGAGCGGTCGAACAAGCAGGCGCATTTTCGGTCGTTCTCGAAATCCTTGTTCCGGATCTAGCCCGGCAAATCTCGGAGAAGATCGACATCCCCACCATCGGTATCGGTTCGGGCGATCAATGCGATGGGCAAATTTTAGTGACGCACGATCTGATCGGATTGTTCCCGTGGTTCACGCCGAAGTTCGTTTCGCCGGAGGCGCGCGTAGCCGATGAAATCCGCAACGCCACCCGCGCCTTCATTGAACGAACGCGCCACGGCAGTGCGTTGTCTAACGTCCTACGAGCATGAGAACTTTCGAATACGAGTTTGGCGATTTCGGCAGCGCGCTCCTGGCCGGGCGGAAACAACGCAACTGGCTTTGGTTAGGTTTCCTCATCTCACTCGCGATTCATCTGGCGCTTTGCACTTATTTTTATCGGACGCGATTTCATGCGGGTTATCTGGACGCAGCCGCTCCGCCGGCGCCGCCTACGTTTAAAATGCGGAGTGTCGATCTTACCCAGAACCAGGACAAGGGCAGCACCGATCTCAGCAATCCGGCGGCGAAGCCAGAGCCGGATAACGCGCAGGATCAAATGCCGGATGAGAAAAAGTCGTTCGATAAACTTTTGCAGGATGTGCAAGCAAGCGCGGCCATGCCGGATGAGATGAAGGATGTTTTGCCGGACAAACCGAGGGTCGATCCCGATGCGGCGTCGATCATGACCGAGATCGAGCGATCAAGCGCGCAGACGTTAACGAACAGTCCGAACGCAACGCGCGAGCAAACATTATTGAACGACAGCGCGGTGTCGGGTCGCCCGCAACCGACGCTGAGCGGAACGGAATTGGCCACGAGCACGACGATCAAGAAGCCGAACACGTTCACCAGCAAGATGCCGGCGGATAGCGCCGGGCCTAACAAGGGCCGCAATCCGGGATTCAGCGATCTCGATCAACTGCTCGCGCAGAAAGGCCCGCTCGGCTCCGGCACAAAACTGCGCATGCCCGATGATCAATTGTTTCAATACAATAGCTCCGAATTACAGGCGACCGCGGTCGCGCAATTGCAAAAACTCGGCACGCTCATTCAGCGAAATCCAAAGGCGACTTTCACGGTCGAAGGCTACACCGATTCGTTCGGCCCGCCGGAATACAATCTCGATCTAAGCCAGCGGCGCGCGGAAGGGGTGAAAGATTATCTGGTGAACTCGATGGGGATTAATCCGGCGCAGATTCAGACGCGCGGTTTCGGGCAAACTAAATTTCTCGTGCAGCCAAATTCCAATGCCGGAGATACGGACGCGGAAATTCACCGGCAACAACCGAATCGCCGCGTCGAGATCGTGGTGCACACGAGCGAGCGGTAAGTTGCCTGTCGATCTTGCACTGCTTTTCTATTCCGCGTCGGCTTTCAGCGCACTGACTGCTTTAAGCAGTCAATAGCGAAGATCCGCGAACGCGTGGAGGTGAGTCACCAGTTTTTGATCCACTCGGCTGGCTTCGTCGAGTTCGCGGTACTCCAAAGGTCGAAGGTCGGATTGTAACCTTTTAGTGGATCGGATTGGTACGCGGTTGAATAGCCGTAACTGTTCCCGAACGGATCGCGGATGAATTGCACGTCTTGTGTCTGGTCAACCGGACTATGTTGGTTGGATTTAAATGCAAAGTAAGACTTCGCGTTAGCGATCGGCTGTCGATTTGCACCCATCTTCCGCACGAATCTGTTTGATCACGTCCGGCGGAATGACCATGGCGGAGATGTCGATCCAATCCATGTGCGCCTGGGCCGCGAGCGTGCGCGAGATTTCGGTTTCGGAAACGACGCCGTCCTTGACCAAAAGATCGACAACGTTATTCGCGCCATTCAATCGCGCGCGCGCGGCATCGATTTGCTTCCGCGTCACCAGTCCCACGTCCTGCAGGACTTTGAGAACGTAATCTTCGTTGTGTTGCACCGAGTAAATCGCTCGGTCTACCGAGCGAACCCGATGTTACTCTACCGTCACGCTTTTGGCGAGGTTCCGCGGTTTATCGACATCGCGACCGAGCTCGACCGCGAGATGGTAGGCAAGAAGCTGCAATGGGACGGCGGTGAGGATCGGCATGACGCTGTTATGCGCATTCGGCACCACGATCACGTCGTTCACGACATCCTTGAGTTTCTTCGCGCCGGTGGCGGTAGTGAGCGCGATGATCGGGCCTTTGCGCGCTTTAACCTGCTCCATGTTGTTCACGTTTTTGGAGAACACGGCGTCGTCGGGCGCGATGAAAATCGACGGCAACTCCGGCCGCACCAACGCGATGATACCGTGTTTGAGTTCGGCGCTCGGATGACCTTCCGCATAGAGATAGGTGATCTCTTTCATCTTGAGCGCGCCTTCGAGCGCGATCGGATAATTGAATTGGCGCCCGAAAAAAAGCATTCCCGTTACATCGACATACTTCTTCGCGATCGCTTTGATCTCATCGCTCAACTTCAACACCTGCTCGATCTGATCGGGCAAACTTTCGAGCGCGTCGATCGTTTCGCTTCCTTCCGCGGTCGAAAGATGTCGCATGCGGCCGAGGAGCAAACCGACCAGCGTCAGAATAACGAGCTGCGAGGTGAACGATTTCGTCGCCGCGACACCGATCTCGGGACCAGCATGCATGTAAACGCCGCCGTCGCTCTCGCGCGCGATCGTGCTGGCAACATTATTACAAATACCGAGCGTGCGATAACCTTTGCGCCGGCTTTCCCGCAGCGCCCCGAGCGTGTCGGCCGTCTCGCCACTTTGGCTTATGGCGAAGACGAGCGTGTCGTGCGTCATCGGCGTGTTGCGATGCCGAAACTCGCTCGCGAATTCCACTTCGGTCGGAATGCTCGCCAGTTGCTCGATTAGATATTCTCCGACCATCGCGGCATGCAGCGCCGTGCCGCATCCAGTCAAAACCACGCGGCCGACCTCGCGCAATTCCGCCGCGGTCATATTCAATCCGCCAAGTTTCGCGGTGCACTCATCGAGGCTCAATCGTCCGCGCATCGCGTCGCGCACCGAGCCGGGCTGCTCGAAGATTTCCTTGAGCATGTAGTGCTCGTAGTCGCCCTTCTTGATGTCCTCCGCGCTGAACTCGACTTTGCTGACTTCGTGCTGGCCGGTCTCGCCATCGAGCGAGCTGATCTCAAATTTGTCGCGCTCGACCGCGACGAGATCGAAGTCGTTCAAGTAAACCGCGTCGCGCGTATAGGCGACGATCGCGCTCACATCGCTGGCCAGGAAATTTTCCTCGCGGCCAACGCCGAGCACGAGCGGACTGCCGCGCCGCGCGCCGATCATAAAATCCGGAATGTCCGCGTGCAACAAGGCGATGCCGTAAGTGCCAATGACTTGTTTGAGCGCGGCGCGCGTGGCGTTGACCAACCGCGCCTTAGAATCTTTGCCGTCGAGTTTTTCGTAAATGCTGCCGATCAAATGCGCCAGCACTTCCGTGTCGGTCTCGGATTTGAAAGTGTGCCCGCCCTCGCGTTCGAGTTCCTCTTTCAAGGCCGCGTAATTTTCGATCACGCCGTTATGCACCAGCGCGAGCTTGCCGCTGCGATCGAAATGCGGGTGCGCATTGCCGTCCGTCACTTTGCCATGCGTCGCCCAACGCGTGTGACTGATTCCGTAGGAACCGGTCGGTGGTTTGTCCGCCATGATTTTTGCGAGCGATGCAATCCGGCCCGCGCATTTGCGCGTTTCGATGCCTTTGCCATTTACAATCGCGACGCCGGCGGAATCGTAGCCGCGATATTCAAGGCGACGCAACCCATCGAGCAAGATGGGCGCAGCTTCCGAGCGTCCGACGTATCCAACGATTCCGCACATATATTCCGATTGTAGTGGCGGCTGTCCTCAGCCGCAAGATTCGCACCGTCGCCACTCCTAAGATCGACATGGACAAGATCGACAATCAGCAAAGTAGTTGCCGCGAGTCGCAGACGCTGAGTTATTGAAGACGTGGCCGCGCAACAGCAATCACCCGCCGAATCTTTCCTGAATCCGCGCTCGATGTCGGCCCCGACGCTTCCGCCCGGCACGACCGAACGCACGCTCGCCGTCATCATGGGTGGCGGCGCCGGCACGCGCCTGTTCCCGCTGACCCAGGACCGAGCGAAACCCGCGGTGCCGCTTGGCGGAAAATATCGACTCGTCGATATCCCGATCAGCAATTGCCTGAACTCTGGCCTGCGCTCGATCTACGTCCTCACCCAGTTCAACAGCATGTCGTTACATCGACATATTCAGGCCAGCTACAAGTTCGACAATTTCTCGCGCAGCTTCATCGAGATTCTCGCCGCCCAACAAACGCCCGAGGGCGCCGAATGGTATCAGGGCACTGCCGATGCCGTTAGGCAAAACATGCGCTACTTCCTCGAGCGCCCGTTCGATTATTACCTCATCCTCAGCGGCGATCAGCTTTACCGGATGGATTTCCGCGCGTTGCTGCATCAGCACATTCAATCCGGCGCCGACATCACCCTCGCGACCAAGCCGGTGCGCCGTCATCAGGTCGCCGACTTCGGGATTATGCAAAGCGATGCCGATCGCCGCATCTCGCGCTTCGTCGAAAAACCTAAAGACGAAAGTCTTCTGCACGAATTGCGCATGAGCAGCGAATTACTGAGCTCGACCGAATCCGGCGACAGCGATGAAGAACTCTACCAGGCATCGATGGGCATCTACGTTTTCAATCGCGAAGTGCTCGTCGAATGCCTGAACAACAAGCTGGCCGATTTCGGTAAACACATCATTCCGCAATCGATCAAAGATCGACATGTAAACGCGTACGTCTTTAACGGTTACTGGGAAGACATCGGAACGGTGCGCGCATTTTACGAGGCGAACCTCGACCTGACCGACATCGTGCCCGAGTACAGCTTTTTCGAAGCGGCCTCGCCCATTTACACGCACCCGCGATTTCTGCCCGGCAGCAAAGTGAACGGCGCAACCCTGCGCCAGGCCATCATTTCCGATGGCTGCATTATTTCTGATGCGCACATCGAGCGCAGTGTCATCGGCATTCGCAGCATCATCCAAAGCGGCGCCACCATTCGGAACAGCATCGTCATGGGTTCGGACTTCTTCGAGCAAGATCGACATCGTGATTTCTCGCTGCCCGCCATGGGCATCGGGCGCAATTGCGTAATCGACCGCGCCATCATCGATAAAAACGCGCGCATCGCCGACGGCGTCGTTATCACGCCCGAAGGCAAGCCGACGAATTTCGACGGCGAAAATTATTTCATCCGGGACGGCATCGTCGTCGTTCCGAAGAACGCCACCATTCCGGCGGGAATGTGGATTTGATTAAAGTTTAAATCACCGAGCTGGTCGCGTTTCTAACTTGCTTCGTAGTCCCGCCAACGCGGGACGGGTGAGTCTTCTCAACTTGCGCAATCACTCATGCCTTGAAGAGGAGAAAGAGCAGTAGCAGTGTGACCACGATCGGCACCGCGCAAATGATCAGAACAACATTGTTCCGCGGACCACGTTGCTTCGGCACTAGATCATCCGATGCAATCATCCGCTCGATTTTCTGAAGATGCCGCAGCACGTAGACAAATGTGCCGACAACGGCAAGGAGCGCGGCTAGCGCAAGGATACGAATAGGCAAGAGTGGATCGGTCGCGAGAAGGCTCACGACTGAAGAACCAAGGACGGGTTGTGATGGTGTCATAAATGGCGGGGTAACCGGTTTGCTAAGATGTGCTTTAACAGGGCGGCCATGTCCGCCAGACTATCCGCAACCTGCGTGGCCGACAAAGCGAAACTGTTCGAGCAAGTGCGGAAGGAAATTAGTCGAAAGCATTTTACTCACGGGCTCATCGCTATCGCGGGCTCGAATTGTCACTCTTAAGCGTGACGATCTCCGCCGCGTCCGGTCGATGGAGCCTGGCCATGAGCGGATGATCGCGGTGCCGATCCGAAAACGATTCGAACAAATCCAGGTAGCAAGCGACGGCGCGTTTGATTACGGCAAGGGAATTGCGGGACGCGGCCGCGCGATATCCGAAAATAACCGCGCGCATCTCCGCCACTTGTTCGATGTCGATCTTGCAATCGGGCAGCTCGAAGCGGATCGCATCGTGGGCAATGCGCGCGCCGCTTTCGACAAACATTTCCCAGCGCACCCGCGAGGTGTTTTGCGGATGCTTTCGATATTGCGTCAATGCTTCCGGCAGATTCGCTGCGTGCACCGAGCGAATGGCCCGCGCGACGAAGTCGTAGTCGGAATAACTGATGATATCCGGGTCGTAACGAATTCCGCGACGAGTGAAGACGTCACGGCGCATCATCAACGCGGATTGACGCACCGGACAATCGAGCAGGCCGAGCCAGTGAATCTCCAAATCGCTTTCGGGCATCGGTGAAGTGTTAAGCGATTCGCCCGCAGGCCCGATGTTCTCGATCGCGCTGCCGACAAGATCGACATCTTCATTTCGCTGAAGGAACTCGAGCTGCCGCGCGAGCCGCTCCGGCAACGCAATGTCGTCATGATTCAGGAACGCGATGTATTCTCCACGCGCCTGTTCGATCGCAAAATTTCGCGTGGCGGAAATGCCCTGGTTCTCGCGCTGGAAAAAACTCCGCAACCGCGAGTCGCTCCGGGCAAATTGCCGGATCGCTTCGACCGAACCGTCACTGGATGCATCATCGACAATGACAAGTTCGAAATCGGCAAAGGTTTGCGCGAACAAACTCTCGATCGCCGGCGCGAGAAAAGGTCCGGCATTGAACACCGGCATGATGACGGTGATGGCAGGAGCGCTGCTCACCGATTCTAATACCGGCCAGCCAAATTCCAGTTCATCCGAAATTGATCGCGCTGAAATCGTACGGGATCAGATCGTTCTTCAGCGGCAGGCGATACTTGTCCGGATCGGCATGCTCATATCCGCGGTTGGGCATGTTCACGAAATAGGCATCGGTCGTGCCGATGTTTTGCACCGCGTGAAAGACGCCGCGCGGAATGGTGAAAAGCGTCCGGTTCTTTTCGCTGAAGGTATAATGATTCAACATTTTGTAAGTCGGCGAATCTTCGCGGTTATCGAAGAAGACCCAATGCAGCACGCCGAAAAATGTGGCGATGCGATCGTCCTGATTTTTGTGCACGATCCAACCCTTGATCGCTTTCGGCCGCACACTCGCGCCGTAAATGAAAACCAGCGGATCGGGATGCACGCCCCAGTTCGGCCGAAAAAATTCGACGACCTCGCCGCGCCCATCCTCCAGGGTCGTTAACGGTCGGATGACCATTCCGTGAATGGTCGGCGCGATGCGCTGGCCCGTTTCGGTCACTGTTTGTCGATCTTTCTTCATGTCGATCCTTTGCTCGCGAAGTCTTTCGGAGTTGCCACCGCGTCGCGCAATTTCGCCAACGTCGGATGATCGCGATATTTCTCGGCGAAGGCCTCGAACAAGTCGAGATAAAGCTCGAGCGCGCGATTCATCTCCGGCACCGACCGGCGCGATTCGTTTTTTTTGTAACCCAAAAGCGTCGCGCGGATCGCGGCAACGTCGTTGTCATCGATAGCGAACTCCGGCAACGCATGCGCAATGGCCGCCCGCGCAATGCGCACCCCGCTTTCAACGAACTCATCATGTCGAGTGCGCGAAGTGTTCTTAGGATGTTTGCGATACTGCACCAGGACCCGGGGAAGATTCGCCGCTTTTAATTTTCGAATCGCGCGACTCAGAAAATCGTAATCGGAGTTGATCGGCATTGACTCGTCGTAGCGAAGATCGACAAACGCCTTCGCGCGCGCCATCAGCGCCGAGTGCCGGATCGGGCAATCGAACAGCGCCATCCAGCGAATCTCCAAATCGCTTTCCGGCATTTGCATAATGTTGATGCGCTCGCCGCGCTCGTTCACGTTCTCGATCGCGGTTCCGACAAGATCGACATCTTCATTCGCGCGAAGGAAGTCGATCTGTTCTTGGAAACGCGTCGGCAACGCGACGTCGTCGTGATTGAGAAACGCGAAATATTCGCCGCGCATTTGGGCGAGACCTAAGTTGCGCGTCGCGGGAATGCCGCGGTTTTCCTTTTGGAAGAGCGGCCGAATACGATTGTCGATCTTAGCGCAGCGTCGCAGCGTTTCGGCCGAATCGTCAGTCGATCCGTCATCGATCGCGATCAATTCCCAATCGCTGAAAGTTTGCGCGCGCAAACTTTCGATGGCGGGTTCGAGATACGGGCCGGCGTTGAACACCGGCATCAAGGTGCTGATCGCCCGCAAGATCGAGTTTGATTCAGGAAACTCGGCGACGCCGAACGGCGCGGAGCGCGAGCAATCCAACGGCGCCGGTCACGGCGAGCATGGTGATGGAAGGCTCGGGAATGGGCGCGGCGAAATTCGAAATGGTGACACCGCCAGAGCCGCCGTAATTGGCAATTAATCGAAAGCCGAAAGTATCGCCGGCGCTGACCGCAAAAGACGACGAACTGCTTTGCCCGGTGCTAGTGACCTGCCCGAGTTGGGTGAAGCTGCCGTTGACCAAATAGCCAAACGTGAGCGGACCAAATCCGGTTCCGCTCAGGCTCCAATCAAACGAAACCGTTCCGCTGCCCGCCGCGGTGGTGACCAAATCAAAATTGTCTGTGGTCGCAGGAAATGTAAAATTCTGGATGTTCAGCGAGACCGAAGTCGGTTGATTCGTGACTAACGAATCGGACGAAGGCACGAAAGTGAGCGACGAGGTCCAGTTTCCGAAGACGCCATTCGCGGCGGCGCCGGAGTAGGTGGCGTTCGGCGGCGGATTCAGCGCATAGGGCGGAATGAAATCGGCGTCCGCCGTTTTGACGGCGCTCACTGTTCCAAGCGCAGCGGCGGCCAGGGCATAACGGGAAAAGTCGATGGTGGATTGAGGCCGCTTCATGGCTTGAATTAAATACGACCTCCGCAAGATTGACAAGCTATTTCCGCATCCGGGCTCGGAGGCGTTTTATTTCGTTCGCCGCGCGTTTATGCAGATCAACCAAGGCGGCGTGCGCGGGATTTTTTCGGTAAAGCAAAACGAGCGCGCGATGCGCGAGAATAAAACTGCCATCGCGTTGCAATGCATTCCGCAGCGCGACCTGAGCGGGCTCATCCTGGCCGAGGTGTGCGAGCGCCAAACCGAGAATCAAATGCGCGCGCGCGATGCCCGGTGACAGACCGGCCGCCTGCATACTGTGATCGGCCGCGTTCTGAAACTCGCGCCGGCGATATTGCAAGATCGACAAGGAAAAGTGCGCATCGGCGTTATCGGGATCGATTTCGAGCGCGCGTTCGAACGCGCGGGTTGCTTCGTCCCATCGGCGCAGACCGCCGTAGACGCGCCCAAGTTGCAAATGCATTCCCGGAAGCTGCGGTTGCGCAATCTGCGCGCGTTCGAAGCTGGCCAGCGCGGATTCAAATTTTCCCTCCTGCAAATCGAGCATTCCGCGCATCAGGTCCCATTGCGGAACAAACTTCGAGCGTTTTCCTTCGCGCTCACTCATTCCGCTGTCGGGCAACGCCGCGCGTTCTTCCATCAGTCGCCGCGCTTCCGCGGTATTGCCGAGCGCCTGATAACAACTGATCAAATTCAAAACCGGACTGGTGCGATGCGGTTGCGCGCGCACCATTTGTTCGAGCAAAGGCAGCGCTTCCTGCGGATGGTTCGACATCAACTGGCAGACGCCGAGGTTGTAATCGATCTCCTGTTGGGCGGTGCGTGCATCGTCATCTCGCGGCTCGACCCGCTTTTCTGCGCGCGATTTTTTCCCGCAGCGCGCTTCCCACGATTCGATCATGTCGATCTTAGCGGGCATTTTCTCAAATGCCTGCACCCATGGCCGCCCTTCCATGTCCGCGCCGAGCGGCAAATCAAAAAGATGCAACACCGTCGGCGCGAGCCCGAAAATATCTCCGCCATAAAACCATTCGTCAGCGCGAATGCCGGCGCCGCGGATAATCGCGAACCCGTTAGGCCGATGCGAGACGGCGCCCGCTGCGTGCTCGCCTTCATTCAAGACCGGACGTTCATCGCCGGCGTAATATCCGTGGGTCGAACAAACGATCACGGTCGCATCGTGGCCCGCGAGCTCGACCAGTTTGCCGAGCATCTGATCGTAGAGCCGGTAGGTTTCGTTTACGACATTGCTAAACAACTCGAATTTCTCGGACGAAATGTGAGTCAGCTTCGGCGGCGCGAACTCGAGGAAGTCGCGACAGATCGGATCGAGCGCATCGAAATAAACGGCGGCGAAATCCCACGGCTCCATTTCCATCGCGTAGGTGGCGGCGAATTGGGTGGTGCTGCATTCCGCCAGGCGATGCGCGAGGGCGCGGAGCAAAGGGTCGGAACTCACCATGTCGATCTTCGGAATGAAGGCGTTGAGTTGCTCCGCCGAAAACTCGGCCGGATGAAAACGTAACTCCGCGAAATCATCCGCCAGCGTTTCAGGAAAGACAGCGCCGTTAGGCAGCGGCCACGCTTCTTCTAAAGGCGCGGTCGCTTTGTTGTGCGCGTCCGAGATCATGACGCCATTGCTCTGCTCGGCGGGGTGCGTGGCCGGCCAGCCGATCGCGTGCACGCGAATGTTTTCCGCGCTCAAAATATTCCAGAGCGCGCAACATCTCCGACTCTCACTCGAGATTGGCCGCGCGCCTTTTCCATTCGGATTCGGCTCGAACGAAGCGAGCACGCCATGTCTTTGCGGGCGCTGGCCGGTCACGACCGAGTTCCAAAGCAGCGGCGCGAACAACGGTTGAATCGTATTCAGTTTCCCGATGACGCCGTGATTCATCAACCGTTCGAGACGCGGCATCTCGCCGGCATCGACGAGCGGCATGATGAGACTCAGCTCCGCCGCGTCCCAGCCGACTAAAAGTATTTTCGCGCGACCCGCCATGCCGAGACGCTGCCTCGGCCCGGATTTAATGCATCAAAAAAGAAATCCGCCATTTCCAATATTCAATCATAAGCGGCTTATGATAGATAGTTGGTCGACATCACTGGCCACCGCGTTGAAAGCGAAAATCCCGCCCGAGCGGATGATAAACTTCATGTCGATCTTGCAACTAAAGCAGTGGGTAAAAAGCGTGCGCCGCTGACCGAGCGTTTCAGATTGTCGCGTAGAATGGAGATCGATAAAAAGAGGCAAACCAATCTCCCCATTGGCCCAGCTAGATCGAAATGAAACTCACCAATGACAGTTACGTTATTTTGCTCAACACCAGGAATTTTACGGAACGTTATTACCGCGATAAGGCCGGTTGGTTAAAAGTGTCGGCGCGCGGCCGAACGTTTCGGATGACGGTCGAGCAAGTCCTCAATCATCTTTTACCCGCATTCGCCGGCATCAAACCAAACGTGGCGGTAAAGGTTGAGCATCACGATCCGCTTCCCAAAAGGGCGAACCGCGCAACCGATAAGCCTTAAGGTTTATCGTCCCAGGTTTTCTTGAACGAAACGCGGCCGGAACCTTCCTCGAACGCTTCTGAAATATTCGTCGTCTGCCTGCGGCGGGAGGGCAATGCTTCAGCCGAATAACATCGCGAACTTGATTGAGCGTTTGGGTTTGTTTGCGGGCAGGGCCTCCGCTCTCGAATTTTCTTGACTCCACATAGACCGGGGCGCTACTTCAAGTTAGGCGAGAAAGCGTTCGTTAACGCCAACCGCTAAAGCAATCAATCCCCTTCGCTCCACCAACAAAAGGAAAACGCAATGAACAGCTCCGGTAAAGCTCCGACAATGGCAGTGTGGTTTATTTCACTGGTTCTGTTTCTCGTTGCGCTTGCTGCGCATTTCGGTGTGTTCAAAGCAAGTGAGCTGGTTGCAACATGGTCCTGGATCGTTGGCTTCGCTCTATTGTTGCTTGCCTGCCGGGTTCGGGGCCTCTAGTCCGCGGCACGTTAGCGCGGCCAAAAAAACCTGCGCCGCCTGACCACTGGATCAGCGATGGTTGCCGCAACCTTTGCGAACGAACTCGTAGAGCAGAGCAAAGAAAAAGAATGAATCTAACCAGGCGATGCAGCGAACCGCGCCCCGCTCCGATGCATAGCTTTTGTGTAGTGAGTTCGTCCAACTGGCAGCTACGCGCGCTCCCCGGCGCGGTGGCTGATCTTGTTCTCGTTAGGCCTAAAGCACATCTAGAAGAAATATCATAAAAAAAATCTGTTTGTCCTTATCGTTTGCGCAATGTTTTTTTGGGCGCAGACGCAAGTCCGCCCAGCAGCTAATACCGACTCCGATTTCCAGACATTCTTAGCCCGGTGGGAAGAGGCTCAGTCTCGTTTCATCAACGGTGATCCAACTCTCTGGAAGCAGAATGCCCTGCGCCGTGACGAGGCCGCAATTTTTGGAGCTTTTGGCGGGCATGAGAAGGGCTGGAACGAAGTGGGTCCGCGATACGATTGGGCTTCTTCGCAGTTCAAAGAAAGTGGGGCCAAAATAGAGGTCGAGTACCTCAACTCTGGCGTGAGTGGAGATTTGGCTTTTACCGTGGGGATTGAGTACCAAGAGAATGTACG
Source organism: Spartobacteria bacterium (assembly GCA_040002925.1). Lineage (GTDB taxonomy): Bacteria > Verrucomicrobiota > Verrucomicrobiia > Chthoniobacterales > UBA10450 > JAJPGZ01. The sequence continues at coordinate 24,749 of JBDUDM010000011.1, forward strand.
TTTGGGCGATCAGGGCAAGTCGGCTCCGCGCGCTTTGCGAGTCACACAGATTTTTAGAAAAGAGGAGGAGCATGGAAGCTTTTGCATCGCCACGCAGATCCGCTCGTCGAAAAGAAAGCACCTTCAGCAGCCTCGCAAAAGTAATCTGCAACAAGCCTAACCAGGCGATGCAGCCAACCGCTGGCCGGCGTACTGCCTCGCTTTACTTTATGAAAACACGTTCATTGCAGTTCACGCTCGCTCTCGCCAACCGTGGCTGATCTTGTTCTCGTTAGACCCGTACGCGCAGAAACCAACAGCCACGACCGTCCGAGTTTACCCCAAGCCTGGCTTTTCACGACGGACCGGTTGCTGTCGGCAAACCCGCTATCGTTTACCATCCGAACGCTTCAGCACCCGGGCCACCCACATCCAGTGTTGACTCCTTCGCTCCTGCTCAGTCGCCGCTACCCTGCGCGGCTGTGCGTCGATCCAGCGGCTCCCCCGCCGCCGTATTGTCCTTAATCAACCTCGTCCCGCGGCTGCGGGACTACGAAGCAAGTTAGAAACGCGACCGGCTCGGATTGAAAGCCGATTGGCCTCGTGTCTTCGCCCAAGCGGCTAAAATCGACAAGGCGGTCGAGATCGATTGCTATCCCGATCGTCAGGATTTGAATCTGGCGTTGCTAAAAATTGCGCGAAAGGAAGGGGTGCGGATTTCCCTCGGCACCGACGCGCATCATTCGTGGCAACTTTATTTTATCGAGCTCGGTCTCGCCGCCGCGCTCAAAGCGAAAATCCCTGCCGAGCGCATCATCAACTTTATGCCGCTCGAACAACTGCGCGCGTGGGTAGCAAAAATGCGTGCAAAAAGGCTCGCATTATTTTGGGCCGGGAAGAAACTAATATTATTATGAGATCCATTTCCACCAATCAGTCCGGGCGGCTCTTGCAGCCGCTGCGCAACTTAATCCTCGGCGCATTCACCGTGGGCCTGGCCCTCTCGGCGTCGACAAGCACAGCCGCGGTCGTGACCTGCGGCCAGACCATCACGCAAAACACGGTGCTCACTAACGACCTGAGTGGTTGCACCAACAACGGCATCATCGTTGGCGCCGACAACATCACTCTCGATCTGAACGGTCACAGCGTTTCCGGCACCGCCGCCAGCGGCGACCAGGCCGGCATCGTACTGGTCGGGCGCACCGGCGTGACGGTGAAAAACGGCACCGTCCGCAGCTTCGACGCCGGGGTCTTCATTAATGGCGGTTCTAACAACACGGTCGACAGCGTCAACGCCATCGACAACATCTCATATGAGAATGGGCCTCTTACGCGCGGTGGCGACGGCATTTTCATCCTGTCGTCGCGGAATAACCGGATCCTGCGGAATACCGTGGCGAACAACGGCCCCTACTCCGGCATCGCCATCGTCAGCGACGCTGATCCGAATCATCCGGGAGACATAACGGGAGTCTCCAGCGGCAACGTCATCGACAGCAACACCGTCAATGGCAACATCCAGGCGCGGCAGCCTAACAGTCTCGCTAACACCGACAACGACGGCATTCGCCTCGAGCCCGGCAACACTGGGAACTTCGTTCTCAACAATCGGGTGAACAGCAACGGGCTCGACGGCATCGAACTGTTCGCGCGCAACACCTCCACCGTTGTCCGCGGCAACATCGTCACCGGCAACGGCTTTTACCGCCAGACCGCACGACGTGGTGACGGCATCAACGCTTTCAAAGGCGCCAATGACAACCTTATCGAGTTGAACCAGTCGTCGGGCAACGCCGACAACGGCATCGCAATTCGTCTCGGCGCGCTCAATAACACCGTCCGCAACAACACGGCCGTGCAGAACACGCAGCGGCCGCCGATCCCCTCACAGACGTTCGGCGGAACTTTCGATCTGTTCGATCAAAACGCCAATTGCGACAACAACATCTGGCAGGACAACCGCTACGGCACCGTTTTCCCGTCCTGCGCGGCAGACACACCGTAGCGCAGTCGGCCTCGCCTCGTCCGCTGGCAATCCGATTCGGGGGTTCTTGGAAGACTTTCCGACTGTTACGCGGGAGCAGGCGAAGGAAAGCGTCCTGGCTCGCGCTGGGTGAATCTTCTGCTCGACGGTCGGCGCCGAGGACTAGCGCTTGTCATCGCCCCACGTTTTCTTCTCAAAGGAGACGCGGCCGGATCCTTTCTCGAACGCTTCGAAATGTTCCGTGTTCGTCTGGTAATATTTCTGGTGATAATCTTCCGCTGGATAAAACTTCATCGCCGGCAGAATTTCGGTGACGATCGGCTTGTCGAACTTCTTCGATTTCGCCAGTTTCTCTTTTGACGCTTCGGCGATTTTTTTCTCGTCGTTATCGGCGTAGAAAATGGCCGCGCGATAACTCGGGCCTACATCGGTGAATTGCCCGTCGCTTTGGGTGGGATTGATCTGCTTCCAGTAAATGTCGAGCAACTGATCGAACGTGATCTTGGCCGGATCGTAGGTGATCTCGATCGACTCGCGATATTTCGTCTTCTCCGAAGTGACCAGCTCATAGGTCGGATTCGGTTCGGTGCCGCCGGCATAGCCGACGATGGTATTGAGCACGCCCGGCGCTTTGTCGAACGCGGGTTGAATGCACCAGAAACAGCCACCGGCGAACACGGCTTTTCTCGGCGACGCCGCGGCGGGGGAAGTTTGCGCTACGCTAAGGTCGACAATCGCCATCAGCGAAAGCAGCAGAGGAACCAGGAGGTATTTTCGTTTCATGTGTTGATCCTTAGACTCCGCCGGCGACGTTTTGTTCCCGAATTTCGTCTTGCCACCGTCGAAATGCACTGCCATAGCGCGGAGATGATCGATTTGTCCCAGGCTGCGCTGGCCGATTCCAGGCAGATCGCGTCCACGCTTTTGAGCGAGCGGCTCGACCTCGAAAAAATCTTCGGACGTAACGCGCCTTTGCAGGTCGATCTCGGCTGCGGCGACGGCTCCTTTCTTTACGCGCTCGCTCAAGAAATGCCGGCGAAAAATTTTCTCGGGGTCGAGCGTCTGGCCGGGCGGGTCAGCAGTTCTACGTGCAAAGCGGCGAAGATCGACAACGTCCGCATCCTGCGCGCGGAACTGGCATACACGATTCGTTTTTTGTTACCGCCGGAATCGGTCGAGACGTTTTACTTATTGTTTCCCGATCCGTGGCCGAAACGCCGGCATCGCCGTCGGCGCGTGGTCAGTCGCGATTTTCTGAACGCGATTCGCCACGCGCTCGTTCCCAATGGTGTTTTGCATGTCGCGACCGATCAGCGCGATTACTTCGAGCAGATCCGAGAGCGAGCGATGGCTACCCGCGACTTCGCCGTTGTCGATCTTACCGACAGTCCGACGCAGACTGTCGATCTTCCACGCACCACATTCGAAACGCGATATCGCGCGGAAGGCGCGCCGATTCATCGGCTCGAGCTCCGGAAAATTTCGCCGGTGACGTAGGCCCGCGCTTCCCATTCTTTCGCGCGGCAACGCAATTGCACTGCGCCGGTCTCGTCCTGGCGGAAGAGTTTGATGCCCCGCGCGCCAATGCGCGCAGCAGTTTCGTCACTGATCTTTTCGGATTCAGGAAAATCACGGGACGTCGCAATGATCAACTTCGGGCGCACCGCATCCAGAAACGCATCGGTCGGGGACGGATGAGAATGATTTTGTCCTTTGATGATGATGTCGCTGCGCAGATCGACACCGGCAGCGAGCAACGCTTGTTCGGTCAATGCGCCGCTATCGGACATGAGAAGAATGCGGGCCGATGGCGTGAGCAGTTGAATCACGAGCGCCTGGTCGTCGGCGGTTGAAGCCGCCAAGCCGGGCGGAGGAAAAAAGATTTTCGCGGTTACGTCATTCGACAGACGAAAATCGTCGCCACTCGCTACCGGGCGAAAATTTTTAGATACAACGCGGAGCTGTCGATGAACGCGAGAGCGATCCGGCGCGGCATTGTCGAACACGACCGATGGCTGCATGTCGATTAAAAGTCGCTCCGCGCCGCCGATGTGCTGAGCATCGCCATGGGTCAGGACCAGGCCGGCGGTGCGATTCACGCCGCGGGCGTGGAGATACTGGCGCAGCACCCGTTCGTAATCGCGTTCGCCGCCGCAATCGAAGAGCCAATTGTTGCCGGTGGCTTGCAGGTGAATCGCCGCGCCGACGCCAAGATCGAGAATATCCAAGGTAGCGACGCTCTCGTTAGGCCAATGCGGGTGTTCGACGTAGTAATGGCCGCCGGGAATTTGCGCAAACAATTGAACCGCGCTGATGACGGCGCGCGCGAGGCACCAATTTGCGTTATTGAAAACAATCGAGAGCCACGGCAGAACCGGCGCGCAAATGAGAGACAACATCGCGAGTGCGAGAACGAAGAACGCGATTGGAACGACCACCAGATTCGCGACTAACGAAATCGGCGCGATCAAATAAAAATACCAGAGAATAAGCAGCACCGATCCGAGCCACGCCGCCGCCGAAACCGATAAGCCACGCGCGAGCGCGTTCCAGATCGCGTGCAGCACCCGACGCGGCCCGCGGATCAGGCTCGGCGGCAAAAAAGGATCGGGCGCGGTCCAACGTCGGAACAGCGTGGCCAATGGATCCGAAAACAAAATGATGGCGCCGACGACGGCGAAGGAAAGTTGAAAGCCGGTCGCGAATAATTCGTTCGTGTTCCAGCACAAAAGAAAGAATGCCGCCGCGGCCAGGCTGTTGAGCGAAAATACTTTTCGCTCGAAAAAGAAACCGCCGAGCAAGATGGAACTCATCAACGCGGCGCGCATGCTCGACACGTGCAGACCTGTAATTGCCGCGTAGAAAAGAAGTGCGGGAATGATCAACGCCGTGGCCCACCGCCGCGAGAGCTGAACGGTTGTCGCCAATGTCCATAACAGCCGCGCCACGATGCCGACGTGTAGACCCGCGACGGCGAATAAATGAAGGGTGCCGGTTTGCTGAAAGGGCTCTTCGATATCTTCCGGCGCTTGGTGTCGCTGCCCGAGAACAACGCCGCTCAGAAATGTTTGCACGTCAGGCGAATCTTCCAACCCGCGGCAAATCGTCCTTTGCATCCAGCCTCGCGCTTTTTGCGCCGCCACGAGAATCGGATTGCCGCCGGCACGCCTAACGACGATGCCGTTCTCGGCGTAGCGCACGAATATTGCGCGGCGAACATCGTGGCGCACAAGATACGCGCGCATATCGAACTCGCCCGGGTTCCGCGGCGGCGCGACCGGCTCGGTGATTCCGAATAACTTTAGCTCGTCGCCCAACTCAGGATTTCCGCGCCAGCGCACAAACACGGGAGCGGTGCTCGGCTTTATCTTTGATTCGATTTCGATCGAGCTGAGTTTGAGCAGAAATGTCGCGAAGCCATTGCGCGCGATTTTAGGTTCGGTGATCACGCTCCCAGTGACTGTGACCGCGCCGTTGTGATCGCCTAACCAAACCACCAAACGCGCGCCGGCCGTGTCGGTGGTGCGGATGTGATGCAAAAGGAAAAACGCGCCGACCACAAATGCATATGTCGATCTTGCAGTCGGCTGGCGCAGAAGAACGAACGCGCCTGCGGTTACGATCGCGACTACCGGCAGCACGACCGCGTGACCGATCGGGAACAAATCGGCCAGCGCGATGCCCGTCGCCGCCGCGATCGCCAATCCAACGAACGGCTGGCGCGGGGCACTCAGCAAGTTCATCGCGGTGGGCGCCGATCAATCCTCGCGCAGAAAGGGTTTCGCGAACCAATAGTAATTCGCCGGCGTTTGCAGTCGCTTGATCTGGAGCAATCCAACGTCGGTCGAGTTGAGATAACCGACGAAGTTCCGCGTCATTGGCGACGGGTAACCTAACGAATAGAAAATATATTCGAGATTGACCGTGCCGATGGTGCGGGTGCGGAAATAATGCTGAGGCGCATCAACCCCGGTGTTCTCCGCCATGCGGAAGAGTTGAAAGCGGAAAAAGAATGGCAAACTGTTCACCCCGACCTGGAGCGCGCAGGAATAAACCAGTGTGGCCGCGGTCGCGCCCAGAATGAACCGGCGAGCGGTTGGGCGCGCCAACCGCGACATCCATTCCAAAAATCCGATGAAGGGCAAACTGAGCAGGGGCAGCACCGGCAACAGATAGCGCGGCCCGTAACATGGCCCGCCTTCCCAGTAGGGATAAGCAGAGTTGAAGGTGAACACGACCAGGCCGAGTCCGCCGATGAGCAACGCGTCGCCGCGATATTTTTTGGCGAATGCTCTCCAGCTCACGAACGCGAAAATCAGCACCGGAAAATAAAGGAACATGCTCTTTTGTTTCGCGAAGAGGTAGCCGAGGAGCGCGGGGCCGACGTTCCAATGCAACACGGCGTGTTCGTATTGCAGGTAACCATTCGTAAAAGGCGAGCCGAAGCGATACCAATTGCTCCAAAGCATCACGCCTAACAAAAACGAAAGCGGAATATAAAAGTAAACCAAATGATCGACGGTCATGCGCCAGGGTCGGCCAAATGAAGATGTCGATCTTGCGTAGAGAGAAGCGAGGAACGTCGGTGGAATTAAAATGAGGTAGACGCTTTTGGATAAGCAGAGGGCACCGAGGTAAACGGCCGCGACCAAGAGATGAAGCCGGCGATTTTCCGAGCGAAGCGCTTTCAGAAAATGAAAAGCGAACGCGAGCAGAAATAGCGTCACGAAAATTTCGAACGTGTGCGCGCGCAAAAAATTCCACCAGAACGTCGCGTAAAGCGACGCGAGCACGAACCCCGAGGCGATCCATGTCGATCTTGTGTAGCGCCGCGCGAAGAGCGCGAGATAAAACGCGCTCGCACC
>JBDUDM010000170.1:0-2938 GCA_040002925.1 Spartobacteria bacterium
TCAGATGCAAAAGCGACCAAACTTTTTTGAACGGCTCTTCGGGGCCAAACCACGAACAGCTCCGGCGCCACCGCCACCGCCAGCGCGCCGGAGATTTTAACAATCAATTGTCGATCTAACGAGCGATGAACATCCGTTGCATGCCACGTCCGCCCGCGATCGCAGGATCATTTCAGATTTATGTTGGAAAAGGTACGAAAAATTTTAGGCATCTCGTCGCGCAAGACGGGGAACAAGATCATCATCAGCGTGGAAAAACTCGAGCGCCGCGTAGCGTTACTCGAGAACGGACGGCTTGAGGAATACACCGTCGAGCGCAATAGCTCGCGCAATATCGTCGGCAGCGTTTTCAAGGGACGCGTAAAGAACATTGAGATGGGATTGAAGGCGATGTTCGTTGAGATCGGCTTCGAGAAAAACGCGTTTCTCCATTTTTGGGACGCGATCCCGGCCGCGTTAGACAGCGGGATTGAAGAGATCGATCGGCCGGGTCGCAAACAGAAGAAGCGAATCACGGCCAAAGATATTCCGAGTATTTATCCGGTGGGCTCGGAGGTCATCGTGCAGGTCACGAAGGGGCCGATCGGCACCAAAGGGCCGCGGGTGACTACTAATCTTAGCTTCGCCGGCCGTTATCTTGTGCTGATGCCGTTTAGCGATCGCAGTGGTATTTCGCGCAAGATCGAGGACCCGAAGGAGCGGGATCGGCTGCGCACGATTTTGCGGGAGCTCGAAATTCCGGAGGGGATCGGGGTTATCATCCGCACCGTTGGCGAAGGTCAGCGCGCGCGTTATTTCGTTAGGGACTTGCGTTTCCTTCTCGATCAATGGGTGAAGGTGGAGCAAAATATTAAAGATCAATCCGCGCCATCGCGTGTGTTTGAGGAGCCGGATTTAGTCGAGCGAACGGTGCGCGATTTTCTCACCGAAGAAATCGACGAGGTGCTTTGCGACGATCAGGTTGCGACCGATCGCATGTCCGAAATGGTCGGACAGATTTCGCGTCGCGGACGCAACCGGATCAAGTTCTACGACGGAGCGACCCCGGTTTTTGAAGCTTTCGGCGTGCAGAAACAAATCGATGATGCGTTTCATCGACAAGTGTGGTTGCGCTGCGGCGGCTACATTGTCATCGATGAAACCGAAGCGCTCGTCGCCATCGATGTGAATACGGGCCGCAATAAAGGCGGCCGTGACGTCGAGAGAACGATCTTGCAAACTAATCTGGAAGCGGCCGACGAGATCGCGCGGCAACTGCGTTTGCGCAATGTCGGCGGATTAATCATTGGCGATTTCATCGACATGAAGAGCCGCAAAGATCAGCAGATGGTCTTTGCGTTGATGAAGGACCGGCTCAAGCGCGATAAAGCTAAAACGCATGTGCTGCCGCTTTCGCAGCTTGGGTTGATGGAAATGACGCGGCAGCGCGCGCAGGAAAGTTTGAGCGATACCATTTACGAAAATTGTCCGTATTGCAGCGGGCGCGGGGTTGTTAAAACTTCCATGAGCACCAGCGTGGAGCTTCATCGGACGCTCAACACGGTGATGCGCAAGCATCAGGACACCGTGCACGAGATCCGCGTGATCCTGAATCCAGATGTGCTCAAGCGATTGAAGGAAGAAGATGAGGAACTGCTGGTCGAATTGGAACGACGATACGCCGGGCGGTTGATGTTTCGCGGCGACCCGACTTTCCATCACGAGAAATTTATCGTCACCGATGCGAATACTGGCGCGGAGTTGAAGCCCTGACCTCGGGCGAGTAGGCGAACTCCCTACGACCTTGGCTTTGGTTCGCTGGGCGGCATCCTAACTGCTGCCAAGTTACGTTTCCTAGCTTGAAACGACAGGGCGTTTCACAAATTCAACTTTAACCTAACAGGAGAAAACAAATGAAAAAAACGGCAGTATGCCTTTTGGCTTTTGCGGCGATCACGTCCGTGGCACTTGCGGGAACAGAATATTCCGGCAAAGAAATGAAACAAACCAGAGCGGTAGCGCCAGAAGAGTGCTTCTATGGCGACAGTGAGTGGAACGTCAGCCTCTGGGGCACCTACGCCTTCGCTGGCACCGACTCGAATAGCGTCGGAGCGCCCGAGTTCGCGTTAGGCCTCGATCACGGCGACCGCTACCTCGAGACCGATCACGCCTGGGGCGGCGGCATCGACGCCAAATATTTCTGGCATAAATATTTCGGCTTTGGAGTTGAAGGCTTCGTCCTCGACGCCAAGCGTACGCGATTTAACTTCGAGCCCGTGCCAGTGTTGGAGCGATCCATCTTCACCAAAGAAGAAGATCGCCGGGCCATCGGCTCGGCTTTGGGAACATTTACCTTTCGTTTCCCGATCGGGTGTTCGCGCTTCGCGCCTTATGTTTTCGCAGGCGCCGGTGCCATCTTTAACGGCGGCGAGAAAGACCGTCCGGTGGTTAATCCCACCACTGCGCTTTTGGAGACACGCCACTCGGACAGCGAGACCAAGGCGCTCGGCCAATTTGGCGGCGGCCTCGAGGTCCGCATCACCCGACACATCGGTTGGATTAACGACTTCAGCTGGAATGTCGTCGACGGCGCGCATAACAACTTCGGCATGGTCCGCAGCGGTCTAAACTTCGCGTTCTAAGATCGACAATCGCATTCGCGAACAGCGGCATTCGGCTCGACCGGATGCCGCTGTTTCGTTTTCCTGAACTTCCCGGGGCACTGCGCAGGTGTTTTTTACAATTTAGTTGTTGACGCCCCTCTGGTACCCCGCTAAAACCCCACCCGTATGAAGAAATTCACCTTAACCTTCGCGATTTTATGCGCCTTTTGTGCGCTGGCCTACACCGGGACCGAAAGGTATGCCGGAAAAGATAAAGAGATCATGCAGCAAGCCCCGCCTTCGTGCGAGTGGTACCGCGCGCATGAATGGGACCTCATGATTTGGGGTACCTATGC
>JBDUDM010000074.1:0-9841 GCA_040002925.1 Spartobacteria bacterium
TTGCCTCGTAGTGTAATGGTAGCACGAGAGATTCTGGATCTCTTTGTCTAGGTTCGAATCCTAGCGAGGCAGCCACTTCGTTGTCGATCTTACGATTGTCGATCTTGCCCGCTGGGGTTGCGTTTCTTGCGAAAAAAATCCTGCAGGATTGCGGCGCATTCCTCCTGCAGCACCCCTGATGTAATGTCGCAGCGGTGATTCAGCGTCGGCATTTGCAGCAGATTCAGAATGCTGCCGGCCGCGCCGCCGCGAACATCGGCGCAGCCGAAAATTAATCTGCGAATGCGGACATGCACGAGCGCGCCCGCACACATCGGACAAGGCTCCTTCGTAACGTAAAGGTCGCACTCATTCAGCCGCCAATCCCCGACCGCCGCTTCGGCTTGCGTCAGCGCCAGCATCTCGGCATGCGCCGTCGCGTCCTTGAGAAGCTCGACCTGGTTGTAGGCGCGCGCGATGATCTTGCCCTCGCGAACAACGACGGCGCCAACCGGAACTTCATCCGCTGCATAAGCTTTCCGCGCGAGACGTAAAGCTTCTTGCATGAACGCCGCGTCATTCTCCATATCGATCTTGCAATGAAACATTTTTTCGTCATCCGCGCCATCGTCGGTCCGACGATTGCGCACGGAATTGGATCGTTAAGCGGACGCAATTTTCTTTACAAAGGAGGCGCAAGTTCGGCACGTTCGGGGTGTGCGAATTGTTCTAGCGATCTGCGCGCTGATCTGTGTCGGCGCCAACGCGCTCGCGCAAGACCAGGAAGATAAATTGGTCGATCGACTGCTGAAACCAAGCACGAGCTTGCAGAATAGTTCGCAAAATAAAACTTTTGCGCCGGGGCGTACCTCAGCAACGAAGCAGGCACGAGTGGGTGTCTTTTATGTTGCCGAAAAACCGAAGGCGAAAAGTTTTTCGGGTAACCGCGAATTCTCCGCCAGCGAGTTCACAACCCAGTCACTTTCCGGAGCCAAAAACAAAGCGCGAGTTTCATCCGCGCAAAGCGATCGCGCATATCCGACATGGAGGGCAAACGCGGCCGGCTCCTCGCCGACAACTTCTAAATCCGCCAGCACCGGCAAATTTTCCGGCAACCGGCCTTTTCTCGATAAAGGAAAAAGTCAGAAATTTCTCGACCGACAGAACCCGCCGATGACGATCGACCAGGTGCGGGAATTATTGAACAAAAACAAATAGCGCATCGGCTCGGCGCGCTGTTTCCTAGACGCATGCAACCGAATGATGCGCTGCCGCTCCTCACGCGCGGTGCCGCCCAAATCATCAGCGAAGCGGAGCTGGGCGAAAAACTTGCGCGCGGTAAACCGCTGCGGGTGAAGTTCGGTGTCGATCCAACCAGTTCGGACATTCATCTCGGACACGCCGTCGTTCTGCGAAAGCTGCGCGACTTTCAAAACGCGGGGCATCAAGCGGTGCTCATCATTGGTGATTTTACCGCGATGATCGGCGACCCGAGCGGGCGCTCGGTCACGCGACCGCAGCTGACGCGCGAGGAAGTGATGGCGAATGCGGAAACGTATCGCGCTCAAGCGCTCAAAATTCTGGATCCGGCACGCACGGAGATCGTATTCAACGGCGATTGGTTTCGGAAAATGAACTTCGCCGACATCATCCGTCTGAACAGCCGGGTCACGCTGCAACAAATGCTGCAGCGCGAGGATTTCCATCAGCGAATGAAAGAGCAGCAGGCCATTCACGCGCACGAAATCCAATACCCTATCATGCAGGGTTGGGATTCGGTGATGGTGAAGGCCGACGTCGAATTAGGCGGAACGGATCAGCTATTCAACATTCTGGTCGGCCGCGATTTTCAAAAACAGGAAGGCATGGCTCAACAAGTGGTTCTGCTCATGCCGATTTTGGAAGGGCTCGATGGTTCTCAGAAAATGAGTAAGAGCCTGGGCAACTTTGTCGGCGTAACGGAACCGGCCGGTGAAATGTTCGGCAAATTGATGAGCATCTCGGACAAGTTAATGGCGCGTTATTATTCCCTGCTTCTTAGTCGGGAGTTGCCAAAAGGCGAACATCCAATGGACGCAAAAAAGAAATTAGCGTTTGAAATTGTGGAGACTTACCACTCGCGCGCAGCTGGCTTGCAAGCACGTGACGAGTGGAACGCCAGATTCAGCGAAGGAAAATTAGACGCCGCAAGCCTACCCGACTTCCTGCCGTCCACAGAAGTGTTCGGCGACGATCTGCTCGCGATCGTTCAGGGCGCATACTCGCAGTCCTTCGGAATCGAGAAGTCGCGATCAGATATCCGGCGATTGATCACCGAAGGTAGTGTGCAACTAGACGGCGTGAAGATACGGGATCCAAAGGCTCGAGTGAAGTTAAAGTCGAGGCAGGTGTTACGCCTTGATAAAACGCACGCCGTTCGCATTTTTTAGCAGTACAGCAAAAGAGCACGAGCTTGTGGCTCGTGCTCTTTGAAATGCGATTGTCGATCTTACGCCGTCGCCGTCTCGAACATCGGCAGAATGGAAGTGTGTTCGACGTAAGGCGCTGCGATCGCTTCGAAGTGCGAGCGGATGCTGCGCAATTCCGAAGTGACAAAGGCGTCCACGAAATGCAGCCGGCGATCAAGCCAGGCGAATACCTTGTTCTTGATTTCGTAATGCACGGCCAGAGTCACTTCCGTGCAGCTCGGGCGGATTTCCGCAAAATTAACGAGCCCCATCAGGTCGATGTTGCCGCCGACCGATTCAAAACCCAATTCATCCTGCGAATCGCTTTCGACCGCGAGCAAGACAGTATGAGCTTGGAAACCGAACGGACCGCGAAAACTGAAGTCAACGGTCTTGGAAGAGGTGACGGTCGCTTTCGTCACCATCAGGAACTGGCGACGATAAGATTGAATGCTGGCCAGACGAGCTTTGCACTCGCTCAGCGGCTGGCTCATGTGCAGGGTTTTTTCGAGTAGCATGGGTGTAGTAGGATTGTTACCCATTTACTTAGCAATGGAGGTACCATTGCCTGCTCTCCTAGGTAACGCCTGGTCAGGCTACCGTTTTCGTGTCACTATCGTTTACACATGTGTCGCTGTCGCAGACACAGGGGGACGTACCGTTGAATCGAAGATCGGCGGTGAATCGGTCGCCACTTCGGCGATTATTTCCGAAAAGGATGTGACCAGTAGATGTCGATCTTAGGCAGCGCGGGCGCGCTGCGCTTCGATGGTTTGCATCATCGAGCGAAAGATCTTAACACCATCAGCACTCCCCAGACGCGAATCGCAGGCGCGATCCGGATGCGGCATCAATCCGAATACATTCCGTTCGCGATTGCAGATGCCGGCAATGTCTTCGATGGATCCATTCGGATTCCCGTCGGCGTAGCGCAAAATCACTTGTCGATGTTGATGGAGTTCGCGGAGCGTTTCCGCATCGGCAAAATAACAGCCTTCGCCATGCGCGATCGGCAGGCGGAGAAGCGAGCCTTCCGGGCATCCATGAGTGAACGCGGAGTCAGCGACTTCGACGCGGGTCGTGACCATGTCGCACACGAAACGCAGTGATCGATTGCGCACCAATGCGCCCGGAAGCAAACCGGCTTCACATAAAACCTGGAAGCCATTGCAAGTGCCGAGCACCAGTTTGCCGGCGCGCGCTTCGCTTATGACTGACTTCATGATCGGCGAAAAACGGGCGATGGCGCCGCAGCGCAGATAATCGCCATAAGCGAAACCGCCCGGCAGAACGATGGCGTCGAAATTTCGAAGCGAAGTTTCCTTATGCCAGACGTACTCCGCGCTCAGCCCCTCGATGCTGTTGATGGCGGCGATGCAGTCCTGGTCGCAGTTCGACCCGGGAAACTGGACGACGCCAAACTTCATTGTCGATCTAACGAACCGCCGGAATTTTCGCGACGCGCTGTTCCTCATGGTAATCGCTCACCACCAGACAGGCGTGAATAACCCCGGGAATCCATCCGAGCAACGTCAGAAAGAGGCTGAGCAAAAAACTTCCCATTCGACCGGTCATAAGGACGGCGACTGGTGGAAGGACGACGCAGAAAAAATATCGCAGTGATTTCATTTGGTTCCGTTCTTTTGCAATTCGTAATCTTCGATGACTGGATTGGAAAGCAGATCGCGGCAAAGGCCGTGCAACTTTTTTTCAAGATCGACATCTTCGCCATCGATATCGATCTCGAGAAATTTGCCAATGCGAACGCTCTTCACTTGCGGCATTCCGAGATGACGCATGGCGTCACGCACGGCCGCACCCTGAGGATCGAGCACCGCTTCTTTTGGTCTGACCACGACGTTTACTTTCACAGCGGAATGCTAGCGAAGATCGACATCGCAACAAGCGTCGATCCTTTACCTGACCTTCGTCTCGCGCGAAGGTCGCGCCGATGAAGGTCACCAAATGGCGCATGGTCGTTGCCTGGCTCACGCTTTGTGTGGTCTGGAGTTCGACCTGGCTCGCCATCAAACTCGGTCTTCGCGATCTGCCGCCGATCTCATTTGTCGCCCTTCGTTTCACCATCGCCATCATCGTGCTCGTGGCCGTTTCCATCGGTCGCGTCCCGCTCCTTCCGCGCAAGCGAGCCGATTACATCGTCATCGCATCCACCGGCTTCATGATGTTCGCTATCAATTACGCCCTGCTTTTTTTGGCGGAGTTGCACGTCTCTTCCGGTCTCGCGGCCGTTTTGCAAGCCACCATTCCGATTTTCGGAATGGGATTCGCGCATTGGATGCTGCCGAACGAACCGCTCCGAATGCAAAAACTCAGCGGCGCTATTATCGCGCTTGGCGGCGTCGCCGTGATCTGCGCGAAGCTGCTCGACTTTAATGGTCTGCTCGCGTTTTGGGGCGGAGTCGGAATCGTGTTCGGCGCCGCCAGCGCCGCTTACTCAAACGTGCTCCTCAAAGCGCGCGCCATTCAAATCGCGCCCGCGATGTTGGCCGCGTGGCAAATGATCTTTGGCACCGTGCCTTTGTTGATTCTCGGATTCATCGTCGACGGCAACCCGGCTCGCTTCCACTGGAACACGATGTCGATCTTCTGTTTGCTTTACCTCGCTGTCGTCGGCTCCGCGCTTACTTTTCTGCTTCTCTACTGGCTCATGCCGCGCATGTCGGTCACGAATCTGCAAACCATCTCGCTCATCACGCCGCCGGGTGCGGTCATGCTCGGCTGGTGGTTAGGCGGCGAAACCTTTACGTTGTGGTCGCTCCTCGGCGCCGGTTTCGTTCTCATCGGCGTCTGGATGATCTTTCGCCGCACGAAAGATCGACAACAGGCCGAAATCGTCGCCGCCGTTCCCGATCGCGGTTGAACTACGCCGCCGCGCGCCGCTTTTGTTTCACCAGCGTAGATGTCGATCTTCGCGCGCCGTTGCCGTTGCTGCCTTTTTTCACTCGCACCGTCTGCGAACGATTCAGACTTTCCTGCAAAACTTTTACAAGATCGACAACGTTGGTCGTGCGCGGCGCCGCGGCCGGCGCGGCCGGTATGGATTTGTTCTTCGCCTTTTGCTCGATCATTTCCATCACCGCCGTCCGATATTCGTCGCGATATTTCTGCGGCTCCCACTCGACCGACATGCTGTCGATCAACGCCTGCGCCATCTTCAGCTCCTTGTCGTTCAACTCCATCTTCGGGCTGTTCAATTCTTCCGGCGTCAGAACTTCGCTCGCGAAATGCATCAGCTCGAGAATCAAAAACAATCCGTCCGGCTTCACCGACGCGAGATATTCGCGATTGCTGATGACCACTTTCGCGATGCCGATCTTGCCCGTGCCGCTGAGCGCCTTGTGCAAAAGCGCATACGCTTTCTCCCCGCCTTTCCCCGGCTCGAGAAAGTAAGGCTTGTAGAAAAATTTTGGATCGACCTGATCCATGTCGACGAAATCGGTGATGTCGATGGAGTGCGTTGATTCAATCCGCACCTTCTCAAAATCTTCGTCGCTCAAAATAATGTAGCGACCGCGCTCGTACTCGAAGCCCTTCACGATCTCGGCCGACGGCACTTCCTTCATGTCGGCCTCGGCGACCTTTTTGTATTTGATCGGGCTGAGATCGGTTTTGCGCAGTTGGCGAAAACTGAGCTTCTCTTCGCGAGTGGCGGGATAAACCGCGATTGGGATATAAACCAGCCCGAAGCTGATACTGCCTTTCCAAATAGGACGCATAATCGATCTCCTTCTTTTTAACGCGGGGAATGTCGTTTCGGACAATTGTGAACAATTGTCAATAACCTTTCCCCCTGCTTGTCGATCTTAGCAGGAGACGTTCCCTACTCCGTCCCGTAAACGAGCAGGTGAAAAGTCCCGGCGACGTAGTTAGGCCGGCGGCGTTCTGCCGGCGAAGGAGTTGGCGTGGTCGACGGCGTTTCCGGCGCGGTCTCCGCCGTGCATGTGTAAATCCGGTGCGTCGTCGGATCGAGCGCCATCGTTCGCGCGCCGCGTTCAGTCGTTAGCGTCTGCACTACCGAAAGCTTCTCCGGCGTTTCCTCTTTCGCGATCGTCATTGTTCCATCGCCGCACGATGCCAACACCAGCTGCGTCTTCTCATCGAACGCGCAACCATCCACCCCTGCGCCGATCGGCAACGTCGAGATAACTTTGCCGCTGTCGCTATCAAGCATGACGAGCATTTTGTTATGACAGGCCGCGAACAATCGATGATGCACCGCATCGAATGCCAGGCCCGTCGGTTCTTCGCCGGGAGCGAGCGGCCACTCCGCTTTGACCGCATGTGTTTTCGCATCGATCACTGCCACTTCGTTTTTGTCTTCGATGTTGCAGAAGACGCGACTCCCATCCGGATCGGCTGCCGGCAATTCCGGTTGCCCGGGCAACGGAATGGTCGCTTCCACCTTTTTATTTTTCGCGGCGATCACGGTTGCCGATTTGCCGCGCGCATTGAAGACATAGACCTCGGAACGCGTTGGCTCGTACAAAATCGCATCCGGGCTTTCGCCCGTTTCAATCTTTTGGCCGGCCTTCATCTTATTCAGATCGATCACACTCACGCGCGACTCCGCACCATTAGTCGAGAAGCCGAACCCGAGATCGCTCGCGATCGCACAGGCGTGCACGCCCGGCGTGTCCAGGATTTCGCCGGCGACTTTATCCTGCGCAAGATCGACAATCACAATCTTGCTCGCATGCGTGACATAAAGTTTTCGCGCCTTCGCATCGAGCGATAACAAATCCCAGCCGCCTTCGCCGCCGATCGGAACACTTTTCAGAAGCTTGTACTCTTGCGCGGTCGCAAAGTGGCTCAGCGCCGCCAACGTTAACCCGATGAAGATTCGCCGTTTCATGTGATTGCCGTAACGCGAATCACGCTCCGGCGCCAGACACAATAGATTGAATCCAATCCGAGAGTTGGCGCATCCTATTTGTAGCCATGACTGATTCCGCAGAATCTCCGCGAAAGGTTTGGTCCGCTACCTGGATTGGTCTGTTCATTTCGCTTTTCGGTATACTGCTGATTCGCCAGATCGTTTCCTACTTTTACGCGAATGGCACATTCACCGCCGCGCTGTGGAAGGAATCGCTCATTTGGCTTAGCGCGATCACGCTGCTCGCGATCGTCCGGCGTGGAGAAAAACTTCCCTTCTCCTCGATCGGGCTCGGTACATCGACATGGTGGAAATCGATTCTGTGGGGACTTGTCATCGCCGCGGTCTGTTTGCTCGTTGCGGTCGTTCTCGCTCATCTCACCGGTTACGGCCACGGCCCCGGCTCGGACGCGTTCGCGAAACTGCCGCTTTGGTTAATCACGCTCACCGTTATCCGCGCGGGCGTGGTGGAAGAATTATTTTATCGCGGCTACGCCATCGAACGCCTGCACGCGCTCGGTCTCAGTCGCTGGGCCGCCGCCGTTGTTCCGCTCATCATCTTCGCTGTCGCCCATTGGACCGGAGGCTGGGCCAATATCGTTATCGCTCTCGCGCTCGGCGGAATTTTGGCTGCGTTTTACCTTTGGCGGCGAGACCTGGTCGCGAACATGGTCGGTCATTTCCTGGTCGACTTCATCGCCAACGTTCTTCCTCGACTTTTCGCCTAACGAGCATCAGTTTTCTTCTTTCGCACGGCGGGCGCGGCCGAGTCCTGCAGCGGCCGCAATTCGAACGTGCGGAATAACGAAGAGAGATCGATCACATCGTTTGCGGCCGATTTTAATCCGCTCCCAAGATTCGGCGCGACCGATGCGACTTCCACGCGAATCCCGCGCCGCCGCAATTGCACCGCGAGATATGCGAAATCCGCATCGCCGGTAACGAGGATGACTACATCCGGTTGCATCACGACAGAAAGTTCGAGCGCGTCGATCGCCATCATCACATCCACGTTCGCCTTGTAGTGGCCCTCGTCGGCGGGCGATCCATCCTTGGTCACGACCATGAACCCGTTCGCGCGCAGCCAATGCAAAAACTTGTTCTTTTTGTCGCGCTCTTCCTGCCAGATCGGAATCGCCGGGGGCAATCCGGCGTAAACCACCATCTCGATCAAGTCGCGTCCGGTCTGCTCGCCCGCCAGAGTTTCGCGCAGCTTCAACCAATCGAGTCCGCGGCCAGCGGTGCGCACGGAGCTGACCACATTGGATTCGTCGACCAGAACCAGCAATCGAGGACGCCGCCGTTCTCCGGAACTTTGCTTTGGCGCTTTCATTTTAATGCGACAGGCGGTTGTGAAAAAAATCGGCGGAGCGCTTTATCACCCGGCTCATCCCTGATTTCGAGAACCGATGACTTTCATTTGGAAAAAACTCCGTCTCGAAGACCGTGCCGCGCCGGCGCAAGAGTCCCACCAACGGTTGCGCGTATTTCGTGAAGGGCACGCGTTGATCCAGTTCTCCGTGAATCAGTAGCGTCGCCGGCAAATGATGCACCCGACTTTCTTTGCTATTCCAAAGCCCACCCGATTGCTCCACCAAGGCGCCGACCCGCGGATTGTCCGACGTCGCCGCCAGCGCCAGATATGCGCCTAACGAATATCCGTAGACGCCGATCTTACCATGCCCGGCCTTCGCTTCGCGCACCGCGACCCACTCGATCGCGTCGCGCACCGTCCCGAGCCAGGTATCGAAATCCCGGTGCATCGCGGCCTCGAGACCAACCAGCGTTCCGGTGCGATTAAAATAATGCACCACATAAACCGGGTGACCATTCTCGACGAGTTGGCGCGCCAGACGCCGGATGTCCGGACCGTCGAATAGAATCCCGCCCGCGCCGTGCAGCAGCACGATCGGCGCGTGCGTCGATGCGGGCAAAGTCGGCGGCGCATAGTAGTCGGCGCGAATTTTCTTGCCGCCACTTTCGAAGTAAACGCGAGTCGTGGAGAAGGATCCGTTAGGCGCCGAGGCCATGATGGAGCCGGCAAATGCGCACCAGCCAAATACAAAACAAAATTTCACGGCTTCTCCACTAGCGGCTGCCATCCTTCCCGCAAGAAGTATTGGCCGATCAGCTTAATCCTGACGCCGCCACGATCATGGCAAGATCGACATCGTGCGTGCGCGCGCCGAGCGCCGATTCTTCAGCGGCCGAGCGCGGCCTTCTTCGACTGATCTTCCACGCTCACGCTGAAATGTTTGCCGATCCCGTTCGCATTTTTCTGATCGTAAACAACGGACCAGCTCTCATCCTCGGCATGGTAATCCGCCAACGGCTTTTGATACTCGGCCGGATTATATCCACGCTTGTGCGCTTCCGCGTTAGCCAGCTCGATGACCTCGGCGGCCGTAAGCTTTGGGCCAACCGGTGGTGGCGACGATGTCGATCTTGTCGGCACCGGCGGTTCCGCCTGGCGAGCCAGCGGCTGTGGCTAACGGTTAATCGAAAACTTGCACCCGAATTG
>JBDUDM010000012.1:0-30871 GCA_040002925.1 Spartobacteria bacterium
CGCGGCCAAATCCCCAGGCCACGCGGGCTTCCTTGTGCAGAAATTCCGCGAACGCTTCCGCTAATCGATCCGCCAGCGCCTTCGTGATAATCGCACTGTAATCATCGTGTTCGGCGGCGAACTTCCTCGACAATTCATCCGCGCCGTGAATCGTGACCGCGAATCCGCCGAAGTAATCCGAAAATGGCGCAAGCGTCTCGCTTGCGGTTTCGTCGTTCGCAAGCCGGAGGCTTGCGCCATTCTTCGGCGTCACGAAATCCGCCAGACAATGATTGAATTGTCCGGCTGGCTTCGGCATTTGCTGTCGCAGAAAGTGAAACGTCGTTAGCTGCTCCCTGCGCGTTTCGTTGGTGAAAAGATCGACATCGTCGCCCGCCGATTGCGCCGGCCAGAACGCGTAAACCCCGCGCGCGCTTAACAATTCGTCTTTGACGATTTGCTCGAGAATCTTCTGCGCATCATCGAAAAGCTCCTGCGCCTGTTTTCCGATGACCGCATCTTCGAAGATCGCCGGGTAACGCCCGCGCAACTCCCACGCGTGAAAGAACGGCGACCAATCGACAAACTTCGTAAGATCGACAATCGATGGGAGCGCTTCGCGCACGCCAAGCCACTCCGGATTCGGTGGAACGTATCCGTTCCAATCAATCGTCGTCCGTTTCGAACGCGCTTCCGCCAGCGAGATCAATTTCTTCTCGCGCGTCTTCGAAGCATACTCCTCGCGCAGCCGCGCATAGTCCTCCCGCGTCTTCGTATCGAATTCCGATTTCGATTTCTCGTTCAGCAACGAGTTCACCACTCCGACCGCGCGCGACGCATCGAGAACGTGAATCGTACTCGAGCGATAATGTGGCGCGATCTTCACCGCGGTGTGCGCGCGACTCGTTGTCGCGCCGCCGATCAACAACGGCAAATGAAAATTCTCGCGCTCCATCTCCTGCGCCACGTGCACCATCTCATCGAGCGACGGCGTGATCAGCCCGCTTAATCCGATCGCGTCCGCTTTTTCTTCGCGCGCCGTCTGTAAAATTTTCGCTGCTGGCACCATCACGCCAAGATCGACAACGTGATAGTTATTACACTGCAAAACCACGCCGACGATGTTCTTGCCGATATCGTGCACGTCGCCTTTAACCGTCGCCATCACGATGCGCCCCTGCGGTTTTGCGCCCGCCGATTTCTCCGCCTCCATGAACGGCATCAGATACGCCACCGCTTTTTTCATCACCCGCGCGCTCTTCACCACTTGCGGCAAAAACATTTTTCCGGCGCCGAACAAATCGCCGACCACGCTCATGCCGGCCATGAGCGGACCTTCAATCACATCGAGCGGACGTTCGCATTTCTGTCGCGCTTCCTCCGTATCGCCGTCGATATAATCGACGATGCCCTTCACCAGCGCGTGCTTGAGTCGCTCTTCCACCGGCTCGCCGCGCCAGGCCTCATCCTTGATGTCGATCTTGCCTTTCGCTTTCACGCGTTCCGCGAAATCGACCAGGCGCTCGGTGGAATCTTCGCGCCGATTCAACAGCACGTCCTCGACGCGCTCGCGCAGCTCCGGCTCGATCTCCTCGTAAACCGCGAGCTGACCGGCGTTGACGATCGCCATGTCGAGACCGGCGCGGATGGCGTGAAAAAGAAACGCCGCGTGCATCGCTTCGCGAACGGTGTTGTTGCCGCGAAACGAGAACGAGATGTTGCTCACGCCACCGCTGACGCGCGCGCCGGGAAGATTCGCTTTGATCCAGCGCGTCGCTTCGATGAAATCGACCGCGTAGTTGCGATGCTCATCCAGACCGGTCGCGACGGTCAGGATATTTGGATCGAAGATGATATCGTTAGGCAAAAACTCGGCGCGATCGACCAGCATCCGATACGCGCGCGTGCAGATGTCGATCTTGCGCTGAAGAGTGTCGGCCTGCCCGCTTTCATCGAACGCCATCACGATGACGGCCGCGCCATAGCGCCGCACCAATTGCGCCTGCCGCAGAAAATCCTCTTCGCCATTTTTCAGGCTGATCGAATTCACGACCGCTTTTCCCTGCACGCACTTTAGCCCCGCCTCGATCACGCTCCACTTCGAGCTGTCGATCATCATCGGGATGCGCGAGATCTCCGGCTCGCTTCCGATTAACTGCAGAAAGCGCGTCATGGTCGCTTCGGAATCGATCATTCCCTCGTCCATGTTGACGTCGAGAATGTTGGCGCCGCCGGCGACTTGCTGCTGCGCGACGCGGAGCGCGGACTCGAAATCACCGCTCAGGATTAACTTCGAGAATCGCGGGGAGCCGGTGATGTTCGTCCGCTCACCGACGATGACGAATCCCATCTCCGGCGTGATATTGAGCGGCTCGAGTCCGGACAATTGTAGGGCGTTTCTGTGAAACGCCGTTTCGGCGTCTGACACAGACGCCCTACAATTACGCGGCGGATAATCGCGTATCGCCGCGACGATCGCGCGAATGTGGTCCGGCGTTGTCCCGCAACAGCCGCCGACCAAATTCAGCCAGCCATTCTGCGCCCACTTGCCTAACTTTGGCGCGAGCGATTCCGGCGTCTCGGGAAAGCCGGTCTCGGAAAGCGCGTCGGGCAAGCCCGCATTCGGATACGCGCTCATATAATATGGAGTGATGCGAGCGAGCTCCTCGATGTAAGGCTCCATCTCGTCCGGCCCGAGCGCGCAGTTCAATCCCACCAACAACGGCTTCGCGTGCGCGATCGAAGTCAGAAACGCTTCGACCGTTTGTCCGCTCAATGTTCGGCCGGAGCGATCCGTTACCGTTCCGGAAATAATCAGCGGCACACTTCTGCCCAATTCTTCGAACACATCCGCGATCGCGAACAACGCCGCCTTGGCGTTAAGCGTGTCAAAGATCGTTTCGACCGCCAAAAGATCGACATCTCCTTCGAGCAACGCCTTGACCGAGTCGAAATACGTTTGGCGCAGCTGATCGAAATTGACCGCGCGGAAGCCGGGGTCGTTTACGTCGCCAGACATCGAAGCGGTCACGGGGAGGGGACCGAGCGATCCGCAGACGAAGCGGCGCGTTCCCGTTTCATTTGCGATCCGATCCGCGGAACGCCGCGCGATCTGCGCCGCGCTCAGATTGATCTCATGGATGAGCGCGCGAAGATCGACATCGTCGACCACCCGCTGAAAAAACTCCTGATCTTTTCTTCCGACCGGTTCGCCTTGAAATAGAAAATCGTGCAGCCCGATGCTGGTGCCGCTGAATGTATTCGTCTCAATGATGTCGGCGCCGGCTTCGAGATATTGCGTGTGAATCTCCTCGATCACATGCGGCTGCGTCAGCTGGAGCAATTCGAGACCGCCCTTGAGATCGTTGCCTTTCCAATCGGCAAAGCGTTTTCCGCGGTAATCCGCTTCGGCCAATCGGTGGCGCTGGATCATTGTGCCCATGGCGCCATCGAGAACGACGATGCGTTCGCGCAACAATGCTTCCAGTGGATGAACCTCGGCCGTCATTCGTAGGAGAGAAGTAAGCGGCGTTCGTGCCGCTGATCAAGGAACAAATTGACGCATCATGATGCGTAGATGTGTTTTCCAAGCACAAGATCGACAATTACATCTGGCGCGTGGAAGCGATCCGGCTTTTCAAGTCGCTCACGCGCGAGCAACGAAACACTTTTCTCGCTTGTTTCCTCGGCTGGGCACTCGACGCCTTCGATTTCTTTTTGCTCACGTTCGTGCTCGTGCCGATAGCGCGCGAGTTCGGCCGCACCATTCCGCAAGTGGCGTTCGCGATCACCCTGACGCTACTGATGCGGCCGCTCGGTGCATTCATCTTCGGATTGCTCGGCGACAAGTTCGGCCGGCGTATCCCGCTCATGATCGACATCGTCTTTTACTCGGTCATGGAATTGCTGACCGCATTCGCGCCTAACTTCACCGTATTCCTAATCCTGCGCGCGCTTTTCGGCGTGGGCATGGGCGGCGAATGGGGACTTGGCGCGTCGCTGGCGATGGAATCGTTGCCGACGGAAGCGCGCGGATTATTCTCGGGAATTTTGCAACAAGGTTACGCGGTCGGTTATCTTTTGGCCGCGCTCGTTTACTGGATTGCGTTTCCGATCTTCGGTTGGCGCGGGCTTTTTATCGCCGGCGCGTTGCCGGCATTGCTCGTGATCTACATTCGGGCGCGTGTTCCCGAATCGGCGGTCTGGCAGCGGCAACGAAGTCAACCCGAACGGACGCCGTTAGGCATCGGCCCTTTTCTAAAGCAGCACGGCGCCTTGTTTATTTACGCGGCCGTCCTCATGACTGCTTTCAATTACATGTCGCACGGCACGCAGGATCTTTACGCGACGTTCCTCGAAAAGCAGCGCGGGTTTGGCGTCAGCCAGAAATCGATGATCTCGATCGTCTATGCGCTTGGCGCGATCTGCGGAGGAACGACGATCGGTTTTCTTTCGCAGAAATGGGGACGGCGTCGTTCGATCATGAGCTCGGCCGCGTGCGGAATGCTGCTCATTCCACTTTGGATTTTTTCTCCGGGCACAACCTTGCTCGTCATCGGCGGATTTCTCATTCAGTTCATGGTGCAAGGCGCGTGGGGAGTGGTTCCGGTCCATCTCAACGAACTTTCGCCCGGTCGATTTCGCGGAACGTTTCCGGGGATCGCTTATCAATTTGGAAATTGCGCCGCGGCTTACGCCGCGCAACAACAGGCGTGGCTGGCCGAACGTTTCCGAACGGCGGACGGAAATCCGAATTACGCCCTAACGATGGCAGCAGTGGAAGCCGTCGTCTTCGCCGCCGTTATAATTCTCGCGGCGGTCGGCCCGGAAGCGCGCGGCAAAGAATTCTAATTGCGCTTCGCACTGGAAGGCGCCAGCCCCGGGCCTTCGGGCGCTTGTCCCTCGATGGTGGGATTGGCGACAGGCTTCGCGCCGTAAACATCCGCGCCGAAACGTTGTTCGACAATCGCCTCGGCAATTTTATCCGCGAGTTTGTCGCGACCGGCAGGGTTTCGCGCATCGCCTCCTTCGCGGCGATTACTGAGGAAGCCACATTCCACCAGCACCGCCGGAAATTCCGCCAGACGCAACACCCGAAAATTCGCCGTCTTCACTCCGCGATTCGCGGCCTTCGGCAACGTCAGCAGTTTGCTTTGAATGCGCTCCGCGATCGGGCGCGACGCTTTTCCATTGTAATACGTTTCGAATCCGCGAATGCCGCGCCGGCTCGAATCGTTGAAATGAATACTAACGAAGATCGCGTTTTTCTGTTTGTTCAAGATCGACACGCGATCGTCCAGCGGAATGAAAATGTCGCTGTCGCGCGTCATGATCGTTTTCAGCTGCGACTCGCGCAGCTTCTCATCCACACGTTTCGCGACATCGAGTGTCGCATTTTTCTCCGCGCCGCCGAAGCGGCGAAACGCGCCCGAGTCTTTGCCGCCGTGTCCCGCATCCACGATCACGGTGTTAAAAGTCTTGCTCGTGTCCTTGACCTTGACCGAGCCGAAGGGCCTGGACGCGCATCCGTTAAAAACGAAAACGAGCGCGAGTAAACTGGCGCGAGTGAGCCAACGAGACATCCTCGACTGAATACCGAATCTCCGCTTTTACCAAAAAGTTTTTGCAAGATCGACATCTTGTCGTGCCGGAAATCCGCGAAAAACCGCTTGTAATTTATGCGGTCGCACTTAAAGGCGTTTACCCGAATTATGGTCAAACGATTTGCATTTTTCCCGTTGTTCCTGGTGTTAGCATTGTCTGCTGGGATGAAGCCCGAGACGCTGGCTGCGAAGCCGAAAGCAGCCGCCTCGCCATCATCATCAGCGGCTGCCGCCGCGTCCCCCTCGGGAAGCGCAGCTGCCGGCGCCGGGACCATGATTGGCACCGGCACTCCGGCCGCGGCAAAAAGCGGCAAGGTCGTGGTCGATCAAACGGCGCAGGTCATCATTTTTTGTTATCACCGTTTCGTCGACAAAGTGCACAGCCCCGGGACGGAAATCAGAACGCCGGATTTCGAAGCGCAAATGAAAGCGCTGAAAGATCGTGGCATCACCGTTATCGGGATGCAGGATTTTCTGGCCTGGCGTCGCAGCGAAAAAAATATTCCAGCGCGATCGGCCGTCATCACTTTCGATGATGGATGGAAATCGCAGTACGAAGTGGCGTGGCCAATTATGAAGAAGCTAAATTATCCGTTAACGCTCTTCATTTACACGGAAGGTGTGCGCGGCGCTCATTTCGGCGGCGGCGAAGCGATTACTTGGGAAATGCTGGCGGAAATGCGCGATGCCGGTGTCGATATTCAGGCGCACTCGGCCACGCATCAGGATTTACGCAAAGGCTACGACAGCATCGCCAAGAAAAAGACGACGGGCGCCGATTACGAGAAATGGCTGCAGAACGAAGTCGCGGGCTGCAAGCAATTGCTCGAGCAACGTCTCGCTCTGCGCGTGAATTGCTTTGCCGTGCCGTTCGGAAATTACAACGACCACGTCAAGGAAATGGCGCGTAATACCGGCTACGAAGCGATGTTCACCGTTTACGGGCAGCCGATTACTTTCAATACGCCGATGGATTCCGTCGGTCGTTACGCGATCGAAGCGAACAAGCCGAAAGTGTTTGAAGATGCGATGAAGACAATCGCGACCTCGTCCGGCGGCGCGAACGCGGTGGCCGAAGTCGGCACCGCGCAATTGCAAACGCAGCCGGCGGAAGGCGAGACCGTGCGCACCGCTTTGCCGCTGATCAAAGCAAACCTCAGCTCGATGGGTATGATCGATCCCGCCAGCATTCAAATGCGCGTCAGCGGACTGGGCGTAGTGCCGGCGAGCTTCGACGCGAAAACGGGCACGGTGTCGTATCAGGTCACGCAAAAGCTGCGCGACAAATCCTGCACCGTCATCATCAGTGCCAAAGCCGACGGCAAGAAAACGGAAGCGCATTGGACCTTCGGTGTGGAAGATGTCGGCGGTGCAACATCGACAACCGCGTCTCCGTCGCCGAAGAAATAACGACGCGCTTTTGCGCTCGTTAGGATAACAAAAGATGTTTTCGCAACTCGGCGATAAGCTGCAGGACATTTTCAAGGACCTGCGCGGGCATGGGACCATCAGCGAGTCGAACATCGACGACGCGATGCGACAGGTCCGACTCGCTTTGCTCGAAGCCGATGTCGATTTCCAGGTCGCGAAAAAATTCATCGGCCGGGTCAAAGAGAAAGCGCTCGGCGAAGCGGTGCTGCGCAGCGTGACTCCGGGTCAGCAGATTGTGAAAATCTTTCACGATGAATTGTCGATCTTGCTCGGCGGCGACGCGTCTCCCTTAAATCTGGGCGAGCCGCATCGCATTTTGATCGTCGGACTAAACGGATCCGGCAAAACCACTTCATCGGCTAAGCTCGCCCGCTATTTAAAGAAGGAAGGCCATTCGCCCAATTTGATCGCCTGCGATTTGTTTCGGCCCGCAGCGATCGAACAATTGGCCACGCTTGCCAAACAGATCGAGGTGCCGGTGTTCACTCCGGATCCGGCCGAGAAGAATGTGCAGCGCGCCGCCGCCGCGGCTCTCGCGCAAGATCGACAAGGACCCAAGATCGACATCTTCGATACCGCCGGCCGGCAGGAGATCGACGACGCGCTGATTCAGGAACTCAAAGCGCTCAAGGATTTTCTAAAGCCGCAGGAGACATTGTTAGTCGTCGACGCAGCGACCGGGCAACAAGCGGTCAGCGTGGCGACGCATTTCAACGATGCGCTGCAAATCACCGGCATTATCCTAACGAAACTCGACGGCGATGCGCGCGGCGGCGCGGCCTTGTCGATGCGCGAAGTGACGCAACGACCGATCAAGTTCGCCGGCACCGGCGAAAAGCTCGATCAATTCGAAGCATTCGTTCCCGAGCGATTGGCCGGTCGCATTCTCGGAATGGGCGACGTAATTGGTCTGGTCGAGAAAGCGGCCGAAGCGATCGACGAAGAAGAAGCGATGCGCCTGGAGAAAAAACTCCGCAGCGCGTCGTTCGATTTCAACGATTTCCTCGGGCAGTTCAAAATGATGCGCAAAATGGGTCCGCTGGAGAATATTCTTGGCATGTTGCCCGGCATGAGTAACGTGCAGGGCCTTTCGGTGGACGAAAAGCAGCTCAGGCGCACGGAAGCGATCGTGCTTTCGATGACGGACGAAGAGCGGAAGCGCCCCGACATTTTAAATGCACGACGGCGTCAACGTATCGCGCGCGGCTGCGGGCAGACAGTAACGCAGGTGAACGATTTATTGCGACGCTTCGATCAGATGCGGAAGATGATGAAGAGCACAGGTAAAATGAAAAAAATGATGGCGCAAATGGCGCGAATGAAAAACTAACATGGCAGTTTCAATTAGATTACGAAGAGAAGGGGCGAAGAATCGTCCGTACTACAAAGTGGTTGTGACCGACAGTCGCAGCCCGCGTGACGGCAAGTTCATCGAGATCATCGGCACCTACGATCCGAAAAAGCTGGACCACAACAGCACTTTGAAGATGGATCGCGCGGATTATTGGATCAGCAAAGGCGCGCAA
Source organism: Spartobacteria bacterium (assembly GCA_040002925.1). Taxonomy (GTDB): domain Bacteria; phylum Verrucomicrobiota; class Verrucomicrobiia; order Chthoniobacterales; family UBA10450; genus JAJPGZ01. The sequence continues at coordinate 8,540 of JBDUDM010000012.1, forward strand.
CCGTCCGACACCGTTCGCAGCTTGATTAAGAAGAATAAAAAGCAGGCGGCCGCAGCACCGGCACCGGCGTCAGCGCCGGCTCCTACGGCGGAAGCAGCAGTCGGCGCCAGCTAAGATCGACAATCGTTAGATCGACATGAAGGAGTTTCTTGAGTTCGTCATCCGGCAGCTCGTGGAATTTCCCGAAGAAATGATGCTGTCGGAAATTCCTAACGGCAAAGCGACCATCTTTCGCGTCCAGCTACGGCAAACGGACGTGGGCCGCATCATTGGCCGCAATGGCCAAACCATTCAGGCGATCCGCGCGTTACTCGCCAGCTCGGCTGCGCGCCATGGGCAACGCGCCACGCTCGACATCGTCGAGTAAGTTTTGTAGGGCGTCTGTGTCAGACGCCGCGGGGTTTTACAGAAACGCCCTACAACTACATGAGGATCGACATCGTCACTTTGTTTCCGGAGATGTGTCGCGCTCCGTTAGGCGAGAGCATGATGAAGCGGGCGCAGGAAAATAAGATTGTCGATCTTCGCGTTCATAACCTGCGGAATTGGACGACGGACAAACATCACGTTGTGGATGACGCGCCTTTCGGCGGCGGACAAGGGATGGTGATGAAGCCGGAACCGATCTTCGCCGCCGTGGAATCTTTGCGCCGCGAGAACAGCAAAGTGGTGTTGATGACGCCGCAAGGAAAACAATTCACGCAGTCGGTCGCGACGGAGCTTTCGCAAGATCGACATCTCATCGTCATCTGCGGTCATTACGAAGGCGTTGATCATCGAGTGGTGGAGCACCTTGTCGATCTTGAGATTTCCATTGGAGATTATGTTCTAACGAACGGCGCCATCGCGGCGGTCGTCGTGGTCGATGCCGTTGTGCGGTTGTTGCCCGGAGTTTTGGGCGATGACCAGTCTGCGGCCGATGACAGCTTCAGCAGTGGATTGCTAGAAGGTCCGCAGTACACCCGTCCGGCAGAATTTCGCGGCTGGAAAGTGCCGGACGTTCTTCTGTCTGGAAATCATGCTGAGATCGCGGCCTGGCGAAAAGAGCAGGCGAAGAAACGCACTCGAACGAATCGCCCGGATTTGTTAGGCCACGCGCCCCAGCACGATGCAGGCGTTGATCCCGCCGAAGCCGAATGAATTGCTCAACACGTAGTTTAATTTCGCTTCGCGGCCGTGATTTGGAACGACGTCGAGATCGCAGGCCGGATCAGGATGCTCGTAGTTAATCGTCGGCGGGATCCATTGTCGATCTAACGCGAGCGCGCAGAGCGACGCCTCGATCGCGCCGGTTGCGCCTAACGGATGCGAATAAAAGCCCTTGGTGCCGCTCACCGGAATCCTGGCGGTATGTTCCTCGAAGACTTGTTTGATCGACATCGTCTCGGTGCTGTCGTTGAGCTGGGTCGAGCTGGCATGCGCGTTGATGTAATCGATTTGCTCGCGCTCGAGTCGCGCGTCGGTGAGGGCATCGCGCATGGCGCGCGCGCAGGATTCGCCGCTGGGCAATGGCGACGTCATGTGGAACGCGTCGTTGTTTAAACTGTAGCCGAGGACTTCCGCATAGATGTGCGCACCGCGCGCGCGGGCGTGTTCGAGTTCTTCAACTACCAATGAGGCGGCGCCTTCGCCCATGACGAAACCGTCGCGCTGTAAATCGAACGGGCGACACGCGCGCTCGGGATCGCCGGTCGATTGACTCATCGTCTTGATGATGGCGAACGCGCCGAAGGTGAGGGGAGAGAGCGGCGCTTCTGCTCCGCCGGCGACGACGACATCGGCGAAGTTATCGCGAATGTAGCGCAACGCTTCGCCGACTGAGACGGTGCCGCTCGCGCAACTGTTTGAGTTGGTGGTGCCGACCCCGCGGAATCCGAATTCGAGTGCGACGTTCGAGTGAGCAGAGCCACCGAAGACTTGCAACGCCAAGGTGGGATTGACGCCGCGCGTTCCTTTTTTCAGAAACCGAATGTGTTGATCTTCTGCCTGACAAACGCCGCCGAGCGCAGTGCCGAAGCTGACGCCGATACGGTGCTGCGGATTTTCGCGCGAATATTGTATGCCGGCGTCGTCGAGTGCCATTTGCGCGGAAGCGACAGAGAACTGCGCGTAACGATCGAGCCGCTTCAGGCGATGCGGCGGAAAAAATTCCTCGGGATTCCAATCGCGGATTTCGCCACCGCAATGCGCATTGATCCCGCTGGTGTCGAAGGTCGAGATGCGACTGATGCCGCTCTTCTCCGCTTTGACGCCGTTCCAAAAAGCTTCGACCCCTTTCCCGATGCAGGTGATGGGACCGATGCCGGTGATGACCGCGCGTCGTCTGCTCATGCCGCGACCCTTTGCTCCCTCGCTTCCACGTATTGTTTCATACAGCGGAGCGTCTTGTTGGCAACGGCACGAGTGAAGAAGTCGCCGATGATTGGATCGGCGAGCGGCGCCAATACTGGGATTCGGAATTGCAAATCGTGCACGATCTCGACCAACACACCGTAAGCGGTCTCGTTGAATGTCCAGACCACGCGCATTCCTTTGGTGAACGCTTTCAGATGGTGGAAACGCACTTCTACTTTATCGCGGTCGATGATTTGTTCCGACGTCCAGGTAATGGGAATGCCGGAACGCGTCGCGGCCATGACGACGAGATTGCGATCCAGACTGCGCTCGAGATAGCGGATGTAGCGATAGTGGGGCAAAATCTTGGGCCAGAGTTCGAGGTTAGCGGCCGTTTCGAAGATCGACATCTTCGCTGCGCGCATAATGATGGAGTTAGTCTTGTGCATTTCGGTGGCGGCGAATCAACATACATTCCTGCATGGCGCTGGAAATGAAAACAGAATGCGAGAAATGCGCGACCAAGCTCGCGCCGACGGACGCAGCTTACATCTGCGTGTTTGAGTGCACGTTTTGCGAGCCCTGTTACGGCAAGATGAAGTGCGTTTGTGCGAACTGTGGCGGGGAACTCGTGCGACGCCCGCGTTCTGGCAAAGTCAGCGTTTGATGCGGTAGGTCAGGAAACATTCGTCGCCGACCATGCGCATGTCGATCAAACGACAACGCACGCTGCGCGGCAGGAAATCTTTGCTTAATCCGGTGAGGGTCGGCGCGTTCGCCCCACCGAAAAGAAAGGGAGCGATGGTGAGATTAAGTTGATCGATAAAGCCGCGCTCAAGTAACGCCCGGAACAGGGTCGGCCCGCCTTCACAAGCGAGCGTGCGGACTTTGTAGGTTTTACGCAGCGTTCTCAGCATTGCCGCAAGATCGACATGTCGTCCTGGGGTCAAATGAAGCGTCGCTTTCGGGCGCAGCGCGTCCTGAATTCTGCGCGGCATCCGCTTGGTTGAGAAAATAACGATGGGGGAGATGTCGGTTTGGAAGAGGTTGAGCTGATTGTCGATCTTGCCTTCGTTTGAAATGATAACGCGAAGTGGATAAGGAGATTGCCGACGTTTAATTCTTTTATCGCGTAAATCAGATTGCGGCACTCCGAGGCGAACGTTATCGCGCTTAAGCGTGCTGTGGCCGATGAGCACGGCGTCGCCGAGAGAGCGCTGGCGAATGAGATGGAGCTTGTCTTCGCGCGAGGTGAAATCGACGGGAGAGAAATCGCGCGTGGTGATCTTGCCATCGACCGTCATGGCGAAGGTCGCGACGACAAAGGGCCGCGATGACGATGTCGATCTTGCGACGGGCTTACTTTTTCTCGCCGATTTCATGCTCGAGCGTTGCGACTTCGCGTTTCATCTCGCGCATCCGCACGTGTCCAGTTTCGCCGCTCGGTCGGTAGAAGAAGTAAACGATCCCGCCCGGCACCGAACAGATCAGGATGACCAGAAAACTGAGCGAACCGATCAAGACGGCGACGCCTTCCGGGACGCCGCATAAACCATTAAGCATCACTTGCAGGACGTGCTCGCGCAGACCCACGCCGGCAAAACTGATCGGCATCGCTGAAATCGTGCGCTCGATCGGCATAACCGCGAAAAAATTTACCAGCGGGATGTGAGTGTGCAGGGCATAAGCAACGAAGAGAAACGTGGCGAAGGTAGCGAGATGCGCGACGGCCGATGCACCAAAAGCAATGAGCGTCGCCGGCCAATGATGCGCGTAGAGATGATACGCGACGGAGGTTTCGATCATCTTCTCGCGCCCGGGAAATCGCTCCGGCAGTTTGTCGATGAGATTGAAACCGCTGATCACGAACGATGTCAGCAGGCCGATGATGGACGCGCCCAGCACGATGAGGAGAAACCAAAGGTAATGCTGGGTCTCCGGTTTTTGCGCGAGCCAGCGATAGCGCATCAGCGTGAGGATTCCGGTGATGACGACGAGCGCAACGAGTCCGATGAGCCGATCGAACACGACCGCCAACAGAGCGCCGGCTTTTTTGTCGGGCGTTTCTTTCAGCAGCAGATAGCTCTTGATAATGTCGCCGCCCGTTCCGCCCGGCAGGAATTGGTTATAGAACATGCCGATGAGGAAAAGCCCGGCCAGGCGCGGGGTGCTCAAGTGATGTCCTTGAACTTTGAGCAGGACCTGCCAGCGAAATGCGGCGGCAATTTCGACTACGATATAGGCGGCAATGGCGGCGAAGATCCAACGATAATCCGCCAGCTGTAACGCCGTCGCCATTTGCGCGCGCCGCGCCGGGTCGTGAAAAACCCAGTAGAGCACTGCGCTCGTGACCGCGAGCTGGACGATAGTTAGGATGATCTTCTTCATTCGCCGAATTTTTCTTTCCACTGCGCGACGGAGCGCTGAATTTGCTCCGCGGTTTTGCGCGGGCTCATCTCCCAAACGAACTGGCAATCCTTCGGCAACAACGGAACCAGTTTTGCAAGATCGACATCTCCAGCGAACGGCGGCTGGTGGTCTTGCGCCGGCCAGATGCAATCCTGCACATGACAACCGATCGTGCGCGGCCCGATCGTGTGCAGCCATTCTGCGTGATTGAGAAATGCGAGGTTCTCTTTGATCTGGATGTGGCCGAAGTCGTGCCAGTAACCGGTGACAGCGGGATCGAGCGAATCAAGCAACGTCGGAATCTCGCGCTCGGACGGAATTTCTTCATACCCGCGACGACCTTCGATTCCAAGCTTCACATTTCTGCCGGCGGCATACTCTACGATGCGTTTGAGCGCTTCGTTAACGCGTTCGAGATACGGCGGCGCAGCGGCTTCGCGTTTTTCGACCGCCGAAATTTTTTTGCGAACGTATTCGCGCGACAAGAGTTTTCCCTTCTTTGCCATCGCGATCAACGAATCCGTCACTGGACCGATCGGCACTTCGCCCAGATGCATGACCACGAACGGCGCGCCGAGTCGTTGGGCGAAATCGATGGTCTGGAATGTTTGCTTGATCGCGCGCTCACGTTCTTTCGAATACGCGGCCGACAATTCGTAGCAATCCGGCGATGCGTGCATGACCTCGACCGGGAGCGGACAAAAATTATGCAGGCTGCTGAAACGCACTTTGCCGGCATCGAACATTTGTTGGATGCCGGGCATGAGCGAAATGCGAATGCCATGGCCGAGTTCGATATAATCAAACCCAAGATCGACAATCTCTTGCAGCATCTCATCGCCGGCCTTATGGCGACCGGAATTCCAGCAGGTCGAGAATGAAATCATGGAAGCACTGCTTCCGGTTCGGGAACGGATTCCGTCGCCGATGCTCGCCGCGTTTCGCAAATCTTCCGCCCGGCTGAACTCAGAATAATAAATGCGCCGATTCCAAAAATGACGGCCGATATGCTGAGCGCCGTGCGCATGCCAATGAGATCGGCCAATCCCGGAATGCCCAAACCTGCGATCGGCATTAATCCGAAGAAACTCAAACCAAAGACCGCCGAAATGCGTCCGCGCAAAGGCGCCGGCGCGCGTTCCTGCACGATGGTGTTAGCCAAACCGAAATTAATGGAAAGGCCGACCGCGAGAAGTCCCATCGAAAGCGCCGTCAGCAGGAAACTATTTGAGCGCGACATGCAGAACAATGCGCTCGCGACCGCGATCGCATTCGTGGTCATGAACTTGAGCCGATTTTCCGGCGCGATGGAAAGCAATCCGAGTGACCCGAGCAGCGAACCGCTTCCCGAAACCGCCATGAGATAACCCATGCGATCGGGACCGAGTTGCAAAATGTTGCGGACGTAGAGCGGCAGCATCACGGAGATGACCGGGAAAACAAAAATCGTCGTTAGGGCGATGAGCGAGATCATCGACACCATGATGCGGTCGGATTTCACGTAGCGGATTCCTTCCATCATTCCGCTGCGCCTCTGTTCTTCTTCTTCTTTCGTTCCAGCCTTGCGCGGCGGGAGCGAGACGATGGCGATAATTAACGCGACGAACGAAGTGGCGTTGGCGAAGAACGCCGCGGCCGCGCCCCACCAGGCGACAAACAATCCGGCCAGCGACGGTCCGATCAATCGCGAGCCGTGAAAAACCGAGCGATCCATCGCGACCGCGGTTGCGATTTCATCGCGCTTGACCAGCTCCGGCACCAGCGCCGAGATCGCCGGCATTTCAAACGCAATGCAAACGCCGAGGAGCGACGCCATCAACGCGACATGCCAGATGTGAATGCTATTGGTGCGGACCAAAAAACCGAGGACGATGGCCAGGGCGGTCTGCACCACTTGAGTCGCGATCAAAATCTTGCGTTTGTCGTAACGATCCGCGACCGAGCCGCCGATCATGGTTAGGGCGAGCGTGGGAATGCCCGCCGCGAAATTAATCATGCCGAGCATGATCGCTTTGTTCGTCAGCGTGCTCATGACCCAACCCTGCGCCATCACCTGCATCCACGTTCCGGTGTCGGAGATGAGGGAGCCGATGATATAACGGCGAAACGGGCCGGGGCGCAAAAGCGCGAGGGCTTTTCGGCCGATTGGGGTTGGCGTTTCCGCGCTCATCGCAAACTCATAGACGGGATGCGCGGTCGCCGCAATCGGGTGAGCGTGGCATCGGCATCCTGCCGATGAATCATTAAACACGGGCTGGAAGCCCGTGCCACTTAGTGCGGCCGCATGTGATTGGCCCAAACCAGCAAACCGGCGAGCACGCCGAGAGCGAAAATGATGATGAAAATTGCTTTCGAAGTGTCTTTGGACATCGCGGGAGAATCTGAACGCGAAGTACAGCCGCGTCGATAAAGTTTTTACCGAGACACGCCGACGGCGATTGATCGCGCGACACTGTTCATTATTTTAGAGCCATGCGGATTGAGAAATACACGCAGAAGATGCAGGAAGCGTTGCAAGCTGCGCAAAGCATCGCCTCGGACTTCAATCACTCCGAATTCACCAACGAACATTTTCTGTCCGCGTTGCTCGATCAAAGCGAGGGCGTGACGCGGCCGTTGCTCGAAAAGATGGGAGTGCCGATGGATCGGTTGCGCGCTGAGCTGCGCTCTAATTTGGAAGCGCGCGCGAAAGTTCGTGGCGCCGATGTTCGCCTCGGTAACGAATTGCGCAGCGTGCTTGAAGCGGCCGAGAAGGAGATGTCGATCTTGAAAGACGATTTCACCAGCGCCGAGCATTATCTGCTCGCGCTCGCTGGCGCGAATGTTTCGGCGACGAAAATATTGCAGCAGCTCGGCGTCACGCGCGACAAGCTCATGCAAGCGCTCCAACAAGTGCGAGGTTCGCAGCGCGTGACCGATCAGAATCCTGAAGGCAAATATCAAACGCTGGAAAAATATGGACGCGATCTGACGGAGTTAGCGCGTCGTGGGAAGATCGATCCGGTCATCGGACGCGACAACGAAATCCGTCGCATCATGCAGGTGCTTTCACGCCGCACAAAAAATAATCCGGTGTTGATCGGCGATCCCGGCGTGGGCAAAACTGCCATCGTCGAAGGATTAGCTCGCCGAATTATTTCCGGCGATGTACCGGAATCGTTGAAGCAAAAAAAACTGATCGCGATGGACATCGGCGCGATGGTCGCGGGCGCGAAGTTTCGCGGCGAGTTCGAAGATCGGCTGAAAGCTTTTCTGAAAGAGGTCACCGATTCGCAGGGCGAGATCATTTTGTTCATCGACGAACTGCACACCATTGTCGGCGCGGGCGCGGCGGAAGGATCGGTCGATGCGTCGAATTTAATGAAGCCGCAACTGGCGCGCGGCGAATTGCGCACGATCGGCGCGACCACCCTCGATGAGTATCGCAAGTACATCGAGAAGGACGCGGCGTTGGAACGGCGCTTTCAACCGGTGATGGTGAACGAGCCGAGTGTCGAAGACACCATCGCGATCCTGCGCGGATTGAAGGAGCGCTACGAGGTGCATCACGGCGTGCGCATCACCGACGCAGCCGTCGTTGCCGCCGCAGTTTTGTCGCATCGCTATATCAGCGATCGCTTTCTGCCGGACAAGGCCATCGATCTTGTCGATGAAGCGGGTTCGCGTTTGAAAATTGAACTCGATTCCATGCCGACCGAGATCGACGTGATCGAACGCGAAGTCATGCAGCTCGAAATGGAGCGACAGGCGTTGAAGAAAGAGAAAGACGCCGCGAGCAAAGAGCGTTTGAAGAAGCTCGAGAAGGATTTGGCGGGCCTGAAAGAGAAATCATCGGGGCTGAAGGCGGAGTGGCAAAAAGAGAAAGCGGTCATCGACGAACAGCGGAAGTGGAAGGAAGAACTCGATCGGGCGCGGACTGAGCTGGAACGCGCGCAACGCCGCGGGGAATTAGGCAAGGCAAGTGAGATTCAATACGGACAGATTCCGGAACTTGAGAAAAAGTTGGCTGAGCAAGCGGCCAAAGCCGGGCAAGATCGACAATCAACTTTGTTGCGCGAAGAAGTGACGGAGGAAGACATAGCCGAAGTTGTCTCGGCCTGGACGCACATTCCGGTTTCGCGATTGCAGGAAGGTGAGCGGCAAAAGCTCGTTAGGCTCGAGGAACATTTGCACGAGCGCGTCGTTGGCCAGGAGCAGGCGATCAAAGCAGTCTCGAATGCGGTGCGTCGCGCTCGCGCGGGATTGCAGGATCCAAATCGCCCGATCGGCTCGTTCATTTTTCTCGGACCGACCGGCGTCGGAAAAACGGAGTTGTCGCGCGCGCTCGCGGAGTTTTTGTTCGACGACGAGAACGCCATGATCAGGATCGACATGAGCGAATACATGGAGAAGCACACGGTCGCGCGATTGATCGGCGCACCGCCGGGTTATGTCGGCTACGAAGAAGGCGGGCAACTTTCGGAAGCCGTTAGGCGCAAACCGTATTCGGTGATTCTGTTCGACGAAATCGAGAAGGCGAACGCCGATGTCTTCGGCGTCTTGCTGCAAGTGCTCGATGACGGGCGCATTACGGACGGGCAGGGGCGCACGGTCGATTTCAAGAACACGGTCATCATCATGACGTCGAACATTGGGTCGCAGTTCATCATGGAAGAAGAATCGAGCACAGAGCGGTCGCGTTTGGTGATGGAAGCGCTGCGCCAACATTTCCGCCCGGAGTTTTTGAATCGCGTCGATGAAGTCATCATCTTCGACCGACTCAACGACGATGACTTGAAGAAGATTGTGGAGATTCAGTTGAAGCGGCTAACGACTCGGCTCGCGCAACAAAAGATCGACATCGAACTTTCGGACGAAGCCAAGGCATTGATCGCGCGAGAAGGTTTCGATCCGGTTTACGGAGCGCGGCCATTGAAACGCGCGATTCAAAAACACATTCTCGATCCGTTGAGCATGGACATTCTCGAGGGAAAAATCGGCGAAGGCCGAACGATTCGAGTGAATGCCAAAAACGGGGCGCTGGAATTTACCGCTCGATAGGCAAACAAATTGAACGCAATGAAGGCGTTTCTGTCTTATCGTTTACCATGATTAAAATTACAGGCACAGCGTTGGTAGCGGTAGCCCTGCTCAGCGCGGGCTCCGCGATGGCAGGAGAAAAAGGCGGAGCGTGTTGCGCGAAAACCGCGTCGAACAAGCAGGCATGCGCGAACCTCGCGACTCTCGGCGTCAATGCCGATCAGAAATCGAAGCTCGAAGCGTGGCAGGCTGATTGCATGAAAGCCGGCTGCACGAAAGACAGCATGGCCAAGTTCATGAAACAGGCCAAAGGGATTCTGACCGCTGAGCAATACGCCAAGCTCAAAGCGGAATGCGATAAAACGATGGGCGGGGAAAAGACCCGCGCGTAGTCGTTGTCGATCTTACAATCGCGTCGGTGGAAACGCCGGCGCGATTTTTATTTCCCGAAGGCGGAGGCGTTGATGATTTTGCCGTCGCGAATCAAAACGCCGTAGGTGTGTGCGGGTGAGCGATTGGTGGCGCGCGTGTTAAAGATGACGAGATAACCGTAATCATGGCCGCGGCCCGTCGCGCTCGGAAGATCGGCGGGCTTCGGATCGGCCTGCCAATCGATGTGCGAAGTATCGAGCGCCTTCGTGTTCATCCACGCGATGATGATCTCTTTGTAATTCGCGGGAAACGTACCGTACGGGGTCGCGGGTGATGCGGGCGATGGCGCCGTGAGCGTTTCCGGCGGAGTTGGCGGAGGCGAGACCGGTGGCGGAGTCGGGGCCGGTGAATTGTCCGGCGTGGCGGTCGGCGCGGTGGTGGTGGCGCTAATGCTACTTGTCGATGTTACGGATTTCTCGAGGAGATCGGCCAGACGCCAGCCGGCCTTGTGCAATTCGTTACGCACAACTTTCGATGACCATTCGCGATACGAAACGTGATCGGCTGCCGGTTTTTCGTCAGCTAACCCGGTCGCGACCACGCTAAATTCTTGCTGCTCCGGATGAACTTGTTTGAACAACAGACGTTCGTGAGCTTCGCGGGCGAGCGGCATTATTTCGTCCGCCCAAGCTTCGGCGTAATCGCGCGGTTTCAGCGTTGAGGGCAGCCGCCAATCCTTCGGTTCTTGTGCGGCCATCTCATGCGCGAGTTTGTCCACGCCGGCATCGGACGTTTCGTGTTTCTGTTCTTTCGACATTGCGTTCGTAATCTGCGGCAGGAGAACGGCCACTGTGTCCGAATCCCAAAATCCGTTCAGCTTTTTCCGATGCGTCGGGTCGTCTGCTAATTGCACCGTGATGGTATTGCCGCCCTGGTCCTCGAGGTATTTTTGTTTGTCCGGATCGACCACGCGGCCTTGATCGTCGAAATATTCGGCGCCGACGTGTAACGGTTGATGAATGTCGCCGAGATAATGGGCGAGGAGAATAATTGCGACCGGCTTGGTGATTTGCGCTCGTTAGACTCCGGCACCCGACCCTGCAAAACGTCCACGCAATACGGAATCATGTGCACGATGTCCCACTGGTTTCGCCCGACTTTGCCTTCGGAATATTTCTCCGGCCGCACCAGCGGCACGTCGGTGTAATGGAACCAATGGTGCGACGGCATGGGCGATTTGTCGTCGTGGGTGGGCTGATTGGCGCGCCAGAAGTCGCGCAGTTGATTGTCGATCTTAGGATGATCGCGGTAATGAAAACTCTTGGGATCGTCGATTCCTTTCTTGTCCCAGCCTTTAATTTCGTCCGGCATGACCGCGGCCTTTTGCAACGTGATGCCGTCGATGAGAGCGCTCACTTGCGCACCAGCTGGTTTTTTCGTGAGCAATTGATCCGCGATCTCGCCGACGATCTGATGTCCGGGCGGTCCGTAGGCAAATGACGCGCGCGCGAAAAATAAGACGCTGATCCAAAGGAAAAGTGACTTCGCCATTATGTCTGGCCAAGGCGCGCGCCGGTTTCAGTCGCGCAAGGTGGCGTCGACTTCTTCGACGCGTGCACGCACCTTGTCAAAACGCCGGTCGAACTTTGAATGGACCCGTCGCTTCTCAGGGCCGAGTCGGCTTGAGCATGCCGCGGTAAAAACCCGGGCTCGAGTCAGCGATCTCAATCGCGCTCACTTCGCGGCGGTAAAACTCGATCGACGTGGTCGAGCCGATAATTCCGTAAGCGTAACCTTGCGCGCCCATGTCCTGAAGCGCGGCGGTGAGGAGCGCGCGACCGATTCCTTTATGCCGCGCATTTTCGGCGACACCGGTCGGCCCGAAAAATCCGCGAGCGGTCGCGTCATAGGTTGCGAAGCCGAGAACGTCGAAATCGTTGGTGGCGATGAAGCACGCCACTGGCTGGCGCGCGAAGGAGATTTCGCATTCGCTCGCCCAGCGTTCTCCGAAATGTTTCGCTACCCATTGCGCGACCAAACGCTTTTCCGCGGCGAAGGCACGGCGCACGGTGAGACCTTCGGGCAACGCGCTCGGTCGCGGATTCAGCTCGTAGAGTTTAACCAACAGGTCAGCCATCGATGTCGATCTAAGAGCAGATCGACCCCCGGCTCAATCTCTAATTGTGGCTTGCTTTGGTCGCCGGAGAAAGCGGACAACGATTACCAGCGTCGTTAGGCCGGCACAGACCTTGGCGAAGAGTTCGCCGTGACGCACGTAGAAGGTGAGTTGTCGATCTACCGGGACGTTCACTTCCCCCGTTAATGTGCCTTGGGTAAAGGTGCTACCGGTATCGTCCTGTAATATTTGCGTTACGCGACCGAGCTCGTTTACGAAACAGGTCACGCCGGTATTGGCCGAGCGAATCATCGGCCGTCGTGTTTCGACGCAGCGAAAGATGGCGTTCGCGAGATGCTGATGCGATTGCGCGGAGCGCAGGAACCAGCCGTCGTTCGTCACGTTCACGAGCAGGTTCGCGCCTGGATTTCCGTTCGAAGGCAGCACAAAGCGGCGGTTCAGTTCGCCGATCGTATCTTCGAAACAGATCAACGGCGCCACCACCACTTCCGTGTTCGTTAGGCGAAAAACGGTGTAATCTTTTCCGACGTCGAAGTCGCCCGGGACCTGATCGCCCACCAGTTGCGCGAACAACGGGACGGCGTGTCGAAGCGGAATATATTCGCCAAACGGAACGAGGTGCAGTTTTCGATAGAGCTGCGTTTTCTGGCCGCCATCTGAAACCAGGATGGCAGCGTTGTAAACGCGGTCGCCGTCTTGATCGAGCGTGCCCAGAAGCAGATCGGCTTTGGTCGCCGCGGAAAATTCCATCACGAATCGGTTCGTGATCTCATCGCTGAGCACCGGGCCCGGCATCGAACTTTCCGGCCAAACTAAAAGCTCAGGCGGCGCCTGCGAACGCAGCGCATTTTCGCTGAGATCGGTGAATTCATCGAAAATGCGCTGGGTGAATTGTCGATTGAATTTTTCCGCGCGCGGAATATCGGCCTGGACTGCGGCCACGCGCAGCACTCGCGTCGTTCGCGGCGTATGCGCGACGCGCCAGCCGAAAACGAGCAAGGCCATCAGGCCGAGCACGGTGAAGTTCAGGTCCCAATGCGGACGCATCGGACGCACGCGCGCTTCCAAAATGATGCGCCGGGTCGTCGTGACGACGATGGTATTGGCGAACGCCAGGACAAACGAGAGCCCGATTACGCCAGTGTATTCGGCAATCTGGATGATGAGCCAGTTTTTGTGCAGCGCGACGCCGAGTCCGTTCCAACCCCAGCCGGTCAGCATCCAGCTGCGCAACCATTCTTGTGCGACCCAGCCGACCGCGAGCAGGAAGGCCACGCCTAAGTTACTTGTCGATCTTAGCCAGACCGGTGTCGGCGCGCTTGGCGCTTTCCCGTCGCGCGCGAGCATCTGTTCCCATTTGTTAGGCGCAATCTCGGTCGAAGTTTCACGCGGCCGCATCAATCCGCAAAACCAGCCCCACAAGGCGAGATAACTTCCCATGTAGAATTGCAACAGAAACCAACCCGGAGCCGTCACGGTCGTTAGCCAGGAAAGCACCGTCCAGAAAAACACCAGCCCAGTCACGTAACCGAGGAGAAGATTGCGCAGCCAACGTCGCTTCGAGTTTCCGCCGGAAAACCAAATCGCCGCGATCAACGGCGTCAGCGCGATCCAGCCGAGCCATGCTTGATCGAAGGGCGGGAAGCAACCGGCGTAGAGCAATCCGCTAACGACCGCCGCAAACCACGGCCACACTTTCCAGATGCGGTTCACTCAACCTTAGCGGCGCCGCCGGCGCTCGCGGTCTTCATCGTCGCGGCGTCCGGGTTTCATCGCCTGGCGAAGATCCTCGCCGTAAGTTGAGTTCACGCGGAAAATCGAGCGCTCCACATCCTCCATCTTCATCACGTTCACTTTGCTGGAGACCACGTAATCGAGCGACATCAACCCCTCGAGCGTATCGAGAAATTCCCGTTCGTCGACCTCGCCTAAACGAGCGAGCAACAGCCGCTCGGCCATCGGCGTGCCGGAAGTGCCGAGCGCTTTCAATAAAGTGATCTCGCCTCCGCTTAGGTTTATCTCTCTGCGCACGATGAAATATTTCCCGGCGAATGCCGCGCTGTCGAGCGGTTAAATGCCGAGGCGCGCCTGCGCATCTTGCTGCAGCCAATCCCACAGCTCGTTTAATCTTTGGCCGACTTCGGTTTTTATTTGGTGAAGCTGCGTCGGATCGAACTTTGAATTCTCCGGGCGGCGTTGCGCGAACAAGTAATATTTAATCTTCGGCTCCGTCCCCGATGGCCGCACCGCGATCCGCGTCCGGTCCCCTAACTCGAAGATCGACATCTTCTCTTTCGGGATCACGTCGCCTTCGATGTCGCGAATGGTTTCCTTCGCAAAATCACGAATGCTGGCCACCCGCGAGCCGAGCATCTCTCGCGGCGGCGCGGATGTGTACGATGCGATCAGCCGCGCGATCTTCTCCGCGCCTTCTGCGCCTTCGAAAAGGAGCGATCCGTTTTTCTCCTCGAAATATCCGAACCTCGAAAAAATCTCATCGAGCAACTCATCGACCATTTGGTTTTTCGATTTAGCGTAGGCTGCGACTTCGCAAAACATGAGGGCCGATCCGTTTCCGTCCTTGTCCCGGACGAAGTCGGCGCCGCTGTAACCGTAGCTTTCCTCGCCGCCGAAAATGTAAAACGACGAATGCTCCAGACGCAGTCGCTGGCTCTCCTCTTCGCTAATATCAACATATTCTTTTCGCAGCGTTTCTGGAATCGCGCGTTCGTATTTGCCGAGCTTCTCACCGATGTATTTAAAACCGGTCAGCGTTTCCACGCAGCGCAATCCGTAATGTTCCGCGATCGCTTTTTGCAGATCTGTCGTGACGAATGTCTTAACAATCACCCCGCGTCCCGCGTTTTCCTTCGTTAGAATTCCGCGACCGAAAAGTTTTTCCGTGCGGTAAAACGCCATTAACGAACCGATTTGGTTTCCGGTCAGCAATTTCATTTCGCCTGCCGCCGTCCGCACGGCGACGCCCATGCGGTCGCAATCCGGATCGGTCGCGATGACCAAGTCCGCTTTCGTTTTTTGCGCGAGTTCGATTCCCATTCGCAACGCTTCGGCGTTTTCCGGATTCGGCGATTTCACGGTTGGAAATGCGCCGTCGAAACGGTCCTGCTCCGACACGACTTCAAAATTAAAACCAAGTCGTGTCAGCATCGGCTTGGTGATCACGCCGCCAGTTCCGTGGATCGGCGTGAAAATTATGCGCAGCGATTTCGCTTCGCGAACGAGCTTGGGATGAAGAATCAGAGTCTCGAGCCGCTGCATGTAGGCAAGATCGACATCTTCACTGAGCGTCGTGACGGTTCCTTGTCGATCTTGCGCGAGCGGCGCAAACGTCTCGCTCGTGATCGCGTTTACTTTTGCGATGATGGCGTCGGCGTGCGGCTCGATCACCTGCGCGCCGTCGCTGAAGTAAACCTTGTAGCCGTTATCGTGCGGCGGGTTGTGGCTCGCGGTGATGACGATGCCGGCGCTCGCCCGCAAATAACGAACGGCAAAGGAAAGCTCCGGCGTCGAGCGCGGCCCATCGAAAACGAAAGCATCGCAACCATTCTCGGCCGCGACGCGCGCGGTTAGCGCAGCAAATTCCTTTGAGAAAAATCGCGTGTCATGCGCGATGACCAGCTTCGGCTTCGCTGCTGGCTGATGTTCCCGCAGATACGCGACGAGTCCCTGCGTCGCGCGATTGATGTTGAAGGAATTCATCGCGTTCGTTCCCACGCAGGGAAATTCCGGCGGCGAATCGTTCGCAGCCGCACCGCGCTCGCTCGCGGTGACGATTTTTCCGATCGCTCGTCCGCGCAATCCGCCGGTGCCGAAGGCGAGCGTTTTATAAAAGCGATCGTTCAACTCTGGCCACGCATCTGCGGCGATTAATTCCGCGACGACGCGGCCGTAAAGATCCGAACCTGCGCCGGCCAGGAGCGCGCGAATATTCGTCGCGGTCGATTCGAGCAAGTCGCCGCGATCACGCGCATTGTCGATCTTGGACAGGATGTCGGGAGCAGCGCGCATGCGAAGCGGAATTTCGATTGCCGTGCGCGCATTTCAAGGCTTTGCTCGCGGACGCGGAAATGAACATCCACGAATACCAGGCGAAAGAGCTCCTCCAAAAATTCGGCGTGGCCACGACGCGTGGGAAAGTGGCGTCGACGCCGGATGAAGCCGAGGCGATCGCGCGCGAAATAGGAGATGTCGATCTTGTGGTGAAAGCGCAGGTGCACGCTGGCGGCCGCGGAAAGGGGACCTTCGCGAATGGATTCAAAGGCGGCGTGCAGCTGGTGAAATCGGCGAAGGAAGCGCGCGAGGTCGCGAGCAAAATGCTCGGACAAACTCTAGTGACGCATCAAACCGGTCCGCGAGGCCGCGTGGTGAACAAGGTTTTGGTGGCGGAATCGGCGGAGATCGCGCGCGAAATTTATTTCGCCGTGCTAATCGATCGCGCGACCGCCGCGCCGGTCATCGTGGCCAGCACGGAAGGCGGAGTGGAGATCGAAGCGGTCGCGGAGAAATCGCCGGAGAAAATTATGCACGAACCGGTCGATCGACTTGCCGGATTGCAGCCGTTTCAAACGCGCAAACTGGCGAAGCATCTTGGGTTTGATTCCGCGCAAATCAAAGCAGCGTCGAAGTTGTTCGACGGACTCTATCGCACGTTCATCGCGAGTGATTGCTCGATGGTGGAGGTGAATCCGCTGGTCGTGACGACGAAAGGCGATGTGCTGGCGCTCGATGCAAAATTTAATTTCGACGACAACGCGTTGTATCGACATCCCGAAATCGCGGCCATGCGTGACACCGCAGAGGAAGATCCGCGCGAAGTCGAAGCTTCGAAGTTCGGTCTGAACTATATCGGACTCGATGGCAACATTGCCTGTCTCGTGAATGGCGCCGGTCTCGCCATGGCGACGATGGACATCATCAAATTTTACGGCGGCAGTCCGGCGAACTTCCTCGATGTCGGCGGCGGCGCGACGGAAGAGCAGGTGACGGAAGCATTCAAGATTTTGATCGCGGACAAGAATGTGAAAGCGATCCTGGTAAACATTTTCGGCGGCATTATGAAGTGCGACATCATCGCGCAAGGCGTGATCAACGCGGCCAAGGCGGTGAAGTTGTCGGTGCCGTTGGTCGTTAGGCTGGAGGGAACCAACGTCGATGCTGCAAAGAAATTATTGGCCGAATCGGGCATCGCCGTGATTGCGGCGGACGATCTGGCCGACGCAGCGCAAAAAGCGGTGAAGGCCGCGGGAGGAAAAAAATGATCAAAGAAGTCGCATTTATCGCCATTGCCGTTTCGGACAAGGAACGTTCACGAAAGTTTTATCAGGAGACGCTCGAACTAAAACCGACCACGACGGCGATGGAGGGCGCGTGGGTGGAATACGATCTCGGTGCGGTCACGATCGGCGTGGGGAAGCATCCGATGTGGCAACCCTCGCGCGATGGAACGTCGGTTGCGTTCGAAGTGGAAGATTTCGATGGCGTGTTCGCGAAGTTGAAAGAGCGCGGCGTTGAGTTCGATATCGAGAAAACGGAAACGCCGGTCTGTTGGATGGCGCAGTTTCGCGATCCCGATGGAAACAAGCTTTTGATTCACAAACGGAAGACGAAATGAATTAGGAAAGCAGGAAAAAGGGAAAGGCGATGAACATTTTCTTTTTCCTGTATTCCTGATTTTTTATGTCAGTTTTAGTCGACAAGAATACAAGATTGCTCGTGCAGGGAATCACCGGCAGCACCGGCGGATTCCATGCGCGTCAATGCATGGAGTACGGGACGAATGTCGTCGCGGGGGTGACGCCGGGAAAAGGCGGGCAGAAATTCGACGACAAGGTTCCGGTGTTCGACACCGTCGATGAAGCGAGACGCGAAACGGGTTGCAACGTATCCGTGATTTTCGTGCCGGCGGCGGGCGCGGCGGATTCAATTTTGGAAGCGGTAGATGCAGATGTCGATCTTGTGGTTTGCATCACGGAAGGAATTCCGGTGATCGACATGATGCGCGTGAAAGCGCAAATGGTCGGCAAGAAACCGCGATTGATCGGGCCGAATTGCCCGGGAATCATCACGCCGGGCGCGTGCAAGATCGGCATCATGCCGGGTTACATTCACAAGCCGGGGAACGTCGGAGTGATCTCGCGTTCGGGGACGCTCACGTATGAAGCGGTCTGGCAATTGAGCTCGCGCGGTTACGGACAATCGACTTGCATCGGCATCGGCGGCGACCCGATCAACGGCATGTCGCATCTCGATGCAGTGAAACTTTTCAACGAAGATCGACAAACAGAAGCGATGATTCTGATCGGCGAAATCGGTGGCTCCGCGGAAGAAGAAGCAGCCGCGTGGATAAAAGATAACTGCAAGAAACCGGTGGCAGCGTTCATCGCTGGCGCAACCGCGCCGCCGGGAAGACGCATGGGTCACGCGGGCGCAATTGTTTCGGGCGGGAAGGGGACCGCGGCCGGAAAAATCGAAGCGCTCAAGGCGGCGGGGATTGCGGTTGCCGAAACTCCGGCCACAATGGCAGACACGTTGATCGAGAGAATGAAAGGAAACGGCAAATGACTTCGCGCGGATTGGAAGGCATCGTCGCGAACACGACGCGCTTGAGTGACGTCATCGGTGACAAAGGCCAACTCATTTACGCCGGCTACGACATCAATGAGCTTGCCGGCAAGGTCACTTACGAGGAAGTCGTTTTTCTGCTTTGGAATAACAAACTTCCGAATCGCGAGGAGCTGAATCAATGCGCGAACACATTGCGTTCGCTGCGGCGATTGCCTGATGGCGTGATCGAGTTCATCAAGTCAGCGCCGAAAAGCGCCGCGCCGATGGATGTGATGCGCACCGCCGTGTCGATGTTAGGCCTTTACGATCCCGACATTCATCGCGAAGCGACGGAGGAAATTAATCGTCAACGCGCGCGCAGCATCACCGCCAAGATCGGCGTGATCGCGGCTTATTTTCATCGCGCGCGAAAAGGTCAGCCGCTTCCGCCGATTCGCGAAGATCTCGGCGAGGCCGCGCACTTTCTCTATTTAATGAGCGGCGAAGAGCCGACCAAAGAAGCCGCGGACACGCTCGATCTCGCCTTTGTGCTGCATGCCGATCACGGCACGAACGCTTCCACTTTCAGCGCGCGCGTCACCATCTCGACCCTGAGCGACATTTACTCCGCCGTGACCTCGGCCATAGGTACTCTGAAAGGCCCGTTGCATGGCGGTGCAAACGAGGGCGTCATTCACATGCTGCAAGAAATCGGTAGCCTGGAAAACGTCGACGCCTACATCGACCAGCAGCTGGCGGAGAAAAAGAAAATCATGGGCATCGGTCATCGCGTCTACAAAACGCTTGATCCGCGCGCGCCGCATTTGCGGAACATGGCAGTGAAATTGAGCGAGAAACTGGGCGATCCGAAATGGATCAAGATGTCCGAACGCATCGCCGAGTTGATGAAAGAGAAGAAAAACCTGAACGCGAACGTAGATTTCTATTCGGCGACGGTTTACTACTCGCTCGGCATCCCGACCGATCTATTCACGCCGGTCTTCGCGGTCGCCCGCACATCAGGCTGGTGCGCGCACGTGCTCGAGCAACTCGAAGACAATCGATTGTTCCGGCCACTCAGCGAATACACCGGCGAACCAGTCGGAAAAAAAGTCGAGCCGATCGACCTGCGTCACTGACCGCGCAAGATCGACATCTACCTTTGCGGAGAAGATTTCGCCAGGCTGCCGTCGCCCGCCGGTAATTGCGCCGCCTTCCAATCCATGGCCATGCGAATGCGCGTGCGGCCACTGGGGTGATCGTAAAAGATCGCTTCTTCGAACGGCGACGGATCGAGTTTGCGGTAGCTCCCGAGTTTCAACGCGACCAAGGCCATGCCATCGGCTTCGCGGGAAGTGTTTAAACCGAACGCGTCCGCTTCCCGCTCGCTCGAGCGGATGAAGGTGTTAGTCATCGGAGTCATGACGAACAAGACGGTCGCGGAAATGAGCACGAGTAACGGCAACCCCGCGAGATCGGCAATACCGCGCACATCCCAGCGCGCACCCCAGCGTTTCACCGCGGCGTTAAAGGTTAACCGCGCGACCGCGAAGATGATGAAAATGAAAACGGCAAGATCGACAATCAACTTTCCGGTGTGATTCAAAACGTAGTGACCCATCTCGTGCGCCATCACTTCGCGAATCTCCGGCAGCGTGCATTGCTTAAGCAGATTGTCGTTGAGTGCGATTCGCGTCGTGCCGAGAAAGCCCGCGACATTTGCGCTGACCCGCGTGGTCTGGCGCGACGCATCCACTTCAAAAACCCGCGTGACCGGAATTTCATTCCCGCGCGCCATCGCCAGAATCGGCTCGCTAATTTTCGTGTCGGTCAGCGGCGTGTATTTATTAAAGAGCGGCTCGATGAATACCGGCGAGAGAAGAAAAAGGATCGGCAAAAACAAAGTGGCGCCGCCACTGGCCCAGAGCCACCACGTCTTCGGCGCCTTTCGAAACGCGCGATACAATCCGATCAAAAGCGCGGGCAGGATGATCAGGTTTATAGCAAGGCCTATCAATTGCTCGCGGAACCACTGCGGAAAAGTTTGAGTGGCGAGTCCGTAGGCGTGTTCGCGAAAAAATTGCTCATAAACCAAAAGCGGGAATCCGAGCAGTGAAGTGATGAGGATAAAAGCGACCGCGTAGATCGCCACTTGCAGAGGTCGGATACTTGAAGTTCGCTCGGCGAAATCGCGCAGCCTAGCGGAGAGGCCGCTCGCCAGAAGAAACAACGAGATGGCCACAGCCATCAAAAAATCCCAGAGAATCAGCCAGTAACCGCCTTCGAAATACGCATTCGACCTTGCGCGTTTGTCTGCGGGCACCGTGTCGAGCCACGCCTTCGTCGCGGCCGCGGGGTCGAACGCTTTTGGATTATCTGCGGAGATGACTGCGGCGGGCGGCGGCGATACGGCGACGGGTGGCTGCGCAAAAATCGCGTTCGGCAAGATCGACAAGAACACGAGCGCGCAGAACAAGGCTTTAGTCATCGCCGCAGGAATAGGGAATCGCGGTGGAAAAGAAAAGCATTGCGTGCTGGACGAGCGCCGCCCGCGCGAACAAAATTCGCGAAATGAAAAAGTGCGCGCTCTTCCTTTGCTTGCTTTGGGGATTGAGCGCCGTCGCGCAAAATCCGCCGCCGGACGCTTCGCTCTGCGGCCCGTTTCCGAAACTCTACAAAGAAATTATCTGGAGTTGGATGCAGCGTTCTCTGGTCGATGCGAACAGCGCGAAGATCGAGTGGAGCGAGGAACCGAAGCCGGCCGATCTCGGCACGAACGGGGAGCATTTATACGGCTGGCTGGTCGATTTTAAGGTGAACTCGCGCAATCGCTTTGGCGTTTATACCGGCAAGCAAAGTCATGGAGCCTTGCTTCGCGACGGCCAAGTCGTTAAAGGAATCGGATTCGGTTACTAAATATGAAGACACGCAAAAGTAATTGTCGATCTTACGGTGAAGGTTTGGTGGTCGTGATCATTGTCCTGGCGGTGATCGGCGGCGGGACTTGGTACATGTTTTCACATCGCAAAGCGATGGACCGGGAGGCCCGCACCTTTGCCCATCGCATGATCGATGACCTTGCGGTCAAACACGATGTTACCTTTTTCGCCAACAATCTGAGTCCGCAGGCGAAGCGCGATTATCCGCCATCGCAACAGCAACTCATCATCGCGGAGTTCACTAAAATGGGTGCGCCGCGGCAGCCGATCAATATCGAGGAACAGGTCTCGTTTGAGTCACATTACTTTTTCGATGTCAGAGGGTATTTCACCGCACATCTGTTTTACCCGATGGGCGCAGCGACGATGCAGATAGCCGTTTCGCACCCGGTCGGTAAATGGCAGCTCGATAACCTGACCTTCATACCGGAACGTCCGCGCTAAGGTTGTAGCCGTCGCCCTCTGGGCGACGTGACGCTTCGCAGCGCGAAGCGGCTACAGTCATTGTCGATCTTAGTTAGGCCAGTAACTGGTCGAGCGAATCGAGGCAGAGCTGCG